>CBIMZH010000796.1:0-1508 GCA_966248255.1 uncultured Cellvibrio sp. | reverse complement strand
AAAAGCGGTAGCCGGGCGCGGGAGACTTGGTTAGTATCGCCAGCTAAGTTGCCCTGCCAATAACAACTCCTGGGCCAATAACTACAAAAATGCTGTGTGGAGACGACAATGGACCAAGTGGTTTTTAATTTTCATGACGTCATTTTATTAATGACGGCAACCCTCTGTATTCTCTTTGCCACCCTGCTGGTGGCAACCAACCCGCCCAAGAATGTTAGCAACCTGTTTCTTGCCGGGTTCCTTGTGGCCCACGCGATGATTCCGCTGCACGAACTGGTGCTCTGGGGGGCAGAGTTCAAACTGGTTATTCGCGAGCACTTGCCGGGCATTTATTTCCTTGGCGGCTTTGCCTATTACCTGGACACAGTGCTGCTGTATTTTTATATCAAGTCGCTGTTCTTCCGCGATTTCCACTTGCAGCGCAAAGACAGCGCCCATCTGCTGCCGCTGCTGGTGTTCGCCATTTTTATGCTGCTGGCTTTTTATCGCTTCCCCGCGGAGATTCGTCACGCCTGGATTCGCGCCGAGAGCTTTGTCTACAGCAGCGGCTATATCACCATGGATTTACTGTGCAAGCTGCTGCGCATGGGCTATTGCATCGCCTGCTTGCGTTTAACCGTTAAGTACCGCGATCTGCTCAAGTCGACTCACTCAAACATCGAAAAGGTCGACCTGGCCTGGCTCAAGTTGTTGGTGGTGGGCTTTTTGGTGGTGACGGTCATGGAGGTGGTTCTCTCCTGCTCCAAGGTGATTGCCATATTTGCCAGCTATGACTTTTTGCACCAGACGCCGCGCAATATTATCGAAGTCATTGGGCTTAGCGGTTACTACGTCACCTTCGCCCTGGTGTGCACCCTGGTGTTTACCGCCAACCGCTATTTCAGCGGCATGGAGACAGTGCGCCAAAAGGATAAGGACAGCAAAAAGACCGCGCCGGAAAAACTGCTCAACCCGGATTTTGCCGCCCAGATAGACCAGCGCATGCGCGACAAGCAGACCTATCTGCAACCGGACATTACCCTGGATATGCTCGCCGATAGCCTGGAGATGTCAGCCAAGGATCTGTCGATGATTATCAATCGCCACTTCAACCACAACTTTTACGAGTTTGTGAATGGCTATCGCATTGAAGAGGCCAAACGCATGCTGCTGGACGATAAGTTCAAGGGTAAAACCATGACCGATATTTATCTGGATGTGGGTTTTAACAGTAAATCTGTATTCAACACCTTCTTTAAAAAGCTGGTGGGTATGACCCCTTCCGAGTATCGCGCCCAGGGCGCCAGAGCCCAGCCTGTCAGCCACTAGCCCGCCGTCAATACCGCGCCGCTCAGCCAGTTTGTTGTGGCTGCCAGGTGGCGCGGTTATACTGCCTCGCTTTAGTTTTTATCACTATCGGCCAGCGGAGCCCCTATGAAATCCTTGCTTTTGCTCCTGGCGCTGTGCGCGCTGCTGCAGGCCTGTGGCCAGAAAGGTCCACTGTATTTGCCCCAGCCGGATCAGCCGGC
>CBIMZH010000795.1:0-1511 GCA_966248255.1 uncultured Cellvibrio sp. | reverse complement strand
CAGCTCGCGATAAATTGGCTCCAGCGATGCCAGCGCCGCCTGCTGTTGCTGCAGCGCCGCCTGCAAGCCATCCAGCTGGGCTTTGTAGTCATCGCGTTCGGTCTGCAACTGGGTCAGGCGCAGCATATGGTGCTCCAGCAGCTGCTTCTGGTACTGGTTGTGGTGGAACAGCGGCGTCAGCGCCTCGGCCACCCAGTGGCTGATGTGCTGGTTGAGCTCGGTGAACACATTGCGCACCTCCTGCACCAGGGTGTTGATAAAGCGGGTGATAAGCGCGCCCTTGTGGGTGAGCACGCTGCTGAGGGATTTGCGGAAGCCGTCGGCGCGCTTGTGCAGCTGGTTGAGCTGGCGACGCTGCTTTTGAATTTTAAGCAGATGACGCATCAGCAGGTCATCGCCTTTAATGCTGTTTTCCGGGCGCTCAAAAATCGAGGCAACCACCCGGTTGGCGCGCTCAATTTCGCGCTCCAGGTGCATGATATTGCTGTCGACATTATCAAAGAAGTTGCCAATGGCGCGGGCCAGACCCAGGGTGGTCCAGCTCTGCGCCAGGCTGTCATTGGCCTCCTGGATCTGCCGCTCCAGCAGCTTGAGGCTGATCGGCGCCAGCAGCAGCGGCTCCTGCGAGGCCAGCAAACGCTGGCTGGTGCGCAGCGACAGCGCCTGTTTGTGGTATTCGTGATGGGTTTTACGAATGGTTTCGCGCAGCTCCTGCAGCCTGGCCGCCACCTCCACCGGCGCCGCCGAACGCAGGCCTTGCAGCGCATCGCCATCGTCGATAATGCGCTTTTTCAGGCCCATATGGGCGCGCAGAATCATATCGTAGCTATCGCCAATCAGCCGGTGGCTGATGATCTGCTGCTGATGGCGCAACACACACTCGGCCAGCATTTTTTCCAATTGCGGGAAGTTGGAGCGCGCCAGCTGGGCTTGATTGCGCCCCACTTTGCCCAGCAGCCCCTGCTTGGCCGAAAGCGCAAGCACATGGTCGGCGGACATTTCCAGTTGATGCGCAGTCAGCTTGCGCAGGCGGAGGATATTGTCATCAATTTCCGCCTGACTGCTCAGATCGTCCCAAAGGCTGTCCACCTTGTTAAGCAGGGTGATTACCGCGGTGCAGTTCTCCTCGCGCAGCAGCTTGATGTGCTCCTGCCAAATGGCCATATCGCTGGCGGTAACCCCGGCATCAGCGGAGAGCAAAAACAGAATTGCCTGGGCGTCGGGCAGAGTTTTCAACGTCAGTTCCGGCTCATTGCCCAGGGCGTTAAGGCCGGGGGTATCGACAATACGCAGGCCCTGGCGCAGCAGCGGGTGATCCAGGCTGATCAGCGCATGGCGCCAGGCGGGCACAGACACCAACCCCTGGTCATCGCGCTCACCCAGTTCTTTAGCATCAAAGCCCAGTTTGATCGCTTCGGCCGGCGTCACCTGCTTGCTGGTGGACACCTGGTTGATAGCGGCGCGGGTCTGCTCGGCATCATTGGGGTCAAAGTGAATGGTCACCCAGTTTT
>CBIMZH010000794.1:0-1511 GCA_966248255.1 uncultured Cellvibrio sp. | reverse complement strand
CAATTGGACAATCCTGGCCCCCAGGGCAAAAAGGTATTTAAGCTGGAACCTGCCCTTAATCCTTTCGGTATTATCACCCGTCGCCCCAGAGTACCCGGAGCCAAGGGGAAGATCCCTCAAGGCGGGAAAACAGAAACTGCCAATACCTGCCCCGCCCAGGTTGAGCGAGCCCAAACAATGGGTGGATGCTTGCGGCAATTGGGAGGAAATATCGCAGCGAAGATTGAGTTTTCTGATCCAACCCAATACTTTATCATCCTCGTCCGGCATATTCTCGTAAAGACACTGACAGCCAGAGGAATGCAGGCTGATATCGGCGTAGACCATCGCCTCATTGGCTTCCTCGGCAAAATCCATAAGCCGCGCCAAATCCTTGTCCTAGCCTTCTCTGCCGCAATACAAATCTATTTTGAAGCTGGGCAGACGAGCCTGATCAGCCGCTACATCGCTCGCCTCTAAATCATTCACCCCAAAACCATTCCCCAGCACAGGCGGCTGAGATGCACAGCCAAGGATTAAGCCTAAACCAAACAACGCCAGCAGCATTTGCAATCTTATTACCATTAAATCGCTTACCTTTAAAAATTTGTCGGGATTAAGCTTATAAATTTCCAAATTTCTCAACCCAAGCTCAAGCAACACTTATTCCTTCAACAAAAGCTCATTCAACAAAAGCGATATTTCGCACTAATCCTTGCCCGTTTGGGCGCGAAACAATTCAGCTTTGGCTTTAATCATCTCCTCCAGCTCACGCACAGTGCCCAAGCCATAGCCATCTGCATCCATGGTGCTGCGCCTATAGCGCTCGGCCAACTGCGCCATTGCCGGCAATACACGATCAAAATAATCTTGCAGGCTTTCATTCGCCTGCATTGGAAGTATGCCGCTTGCCGCCTGGGCCGCACCCTGTATATCGCCGCCAATCGTGCCCCACTGCCAACTGGCTGCAGATTTAGCAGCCGCATCGGCAAACTGTCGCTGTAACTGCAGTTCTATGTCCCGCTGTAAGTTTTTTGTGGTAAGGCGGGGTTGACGGCGGGAGGAAAACACCAGGCAGGAGCCAAGCCCTTGCAGCCACACGCGGAAATTGCGCCATAACATCATGATCGCCCCCTGTTTGGCTGCGCTGATTAGGCCAATTAATTCAGTTGGAAAAAACGCTTAAGTTCGCGCGCGTATTCGGCGGCATCAAACCAAAATTCCGGCAGCGCTTTGTAGGGCTCCAGATAACATTGATTTATGGCGAATTGCCAATAGACGAACTTGTCCTGACGCATGCTTTTTACCGCTAGATGCGAGCACTCCCAATGGCCGCAATTGCAAGCCAATAAAATTATGTAACTATCGCTCTCGCCGCTCGCTGGCCAGGATAATGCGGAGGTTTCAGCCAGGTCTGTTTCCTTGACGTAATCATCACCCAAAGCGCCCAAACCATTAGCCGCCTCGTATTGCGCAATTATCTGCAGCAAAGGTACATCATTTACCCGCACCTCCAGATAGCGCTCTGGCTG
>CBIMZH010000793.1:0-1527 GCA_966248255.1 uncultured Cellvibrio sp. | reverse complement strand
AGGTCGAGCATGGCGGGGTTGTCACCGCTCAGTTCGCTGGTGGCCTTGTTGGTGTGCCAATCCATTGCGATGCGCTGGTTCATATAAAAGTAACCGGCGCGGGCAGTTACAGTACCTATGTCCAAATCAAAGGCGTTGGACAGGGTCATGTCGTTAACAAAGTTGCCCACATCGCGCATGTTAGTGCGCACATTGGTGTTGTTGTTGAGGTAATCGCCGGTGTAAACCTCACCTGCGTGGGGGCCATTGGCATAGCGGATTTCCGCCACAGTGCCGCCGTTTACCTCTGAGCCAATAATGCTGTCGACACTGGCCACATTGAGGAAGGGCGAGGTAAAAGCGCCGCTCTGGCTGGTCCAGCGCATTTTGTTGTCCAGCTGCAGGCTGTCGCTAAATTCATAGTGAACCTGGTTGCCAAAGGACAGCGCCTTGGTGGTGATACCGCTCATGTTCACCCGCTCCAGATCGCCATCGCGGTTCACAATCATAAAGTTCTGGTTGTGAATCGAGTAGTTGGTGTCGGTGCGGCCATCAAAACCCGGATAGGGTTTGATATTGGTGAACTTGTTGCCGTCGTAATTGGCCAGGGCTGGTGAACCTGTGTAGTTGGGCTCCTGGGTATCGGCAAATTTAACCAGGAAGCGGATATAGCCCTTGCCTTCATCCAACTGCTTGGTGAGGTTGGCTTTAATCTGCGCCGAGTCGCTGGTGTTGTAGCCGGCATCCAATGGGCCGCGGCCGTTTTTAACATAACCACCTATGTGGTAATTGACCGAATCTGACGCGGCGCCGCCATAGTGGAAATCCACTTTGTTTTCGTCATAACCCAGGCCGGTGCTCCAGGACAGGAAACCGCCCTCGTCTTCGCCGGTGCGGCTGACATAGTTGATGATGGCGCCAGGCGCTTGCGAGGCGAAGGTGGCAGCGGTACCGCCGCGCAGGCCCTCTACCCGCTCTACGCTGGAATCAAAGTGCGTCCAGTAATCGTTGTTACCGAACTGGATGTCGCCGAACAATACAGTCGGCAAACCATCTTCCTGAATTTGCACAAAGGGCGAACCACCGGTGGCTACCGGCAAGCCGCGCACGGCTATGTTGGAGTTACCGCCAGGGCCTGAGGTACCCGCCACCTGAATACCGGGGATCATGCGGAAGACTTCCGCTTCGGAGCTGGGCTGGAAGCCTTTGATCACTTCGGAATCCACGCTGGTTACGGCGACCGAAGTTTCCAATTGGGTTTTCTGACCCACGGTACCGGTAACCACCATTTCCTCCAGAGCGCCTGGGCTGTTGTCGCTGGTTTGCTCCTGGGCCATAAGCGTCAGAGGCGCGGCCAGGGCCAGCGCTGAGGATGCGGCTAATACTTGTTTTACTGCTTGAGCTAGAGCGGTCTTATTTACTTTTATTGCTGTTCTCACGTTAAACCCCCAAAAAATTTACTGGGCCATCGCGGCTTACAGCCGGCGACGAACAAGTTGGCTGTCAATATCCCGTTACACGACTGGAGTTAGGCCCCTGGCCTTGGCC
>CBIMZH010000792.1:0-1534 GCA_966248255.1 uncultured Cellvibrio sp. | reverse complement strand
GTCCATTATTTATCACTCTCGCGAGAGTCCTGTTGATCGACCGTTTCATCCACCACAAAAAGTGGGCGACGTTTGGTCTCATCAAAAGTTTTAGCGAGATAAACCCCCAATACTCCCAGCATGGCCATGATAACGCCACCTAAAAACCACACCGAAAGAATCAAACTGGTCCAACCGGGAACGCCACTGCCATTTATCAGCCAGCGGGCAAACTGGACGATGGAAATTAAAAATGAAAAGCAGGTGACAAAAAAGCCGAAGTAAATCATTAACCACATAGGCTTATCGGAGAAGGATATGGAGATATCCGCTGCCAGCTTGAGCAAGCGCCTTAGGCTATAGCTAGATTTACCCGAGTGACGTACGTCCGTCTCTATGGGGACGTATTTTGTTTTAAAGCCCAGATTCTTAATCAGAATTGGGTAGACCCGAGTTGTTTCGGCATAGGATAAAAAGGCATTGATCACCTTGCGGTGCACAATTGAATAGTTGGCAATGCTGGGGTCCGATTGGGTATCCGCCATATAAGACAAAAACTTGTGGAACAGACGCGAGCCCAATTGCTTAAAGTAGCCATCCTTTCGCTCTATCCGCTGTGCAAAAACAATCTTGGTGCCCTCGGTTAACGCCGCCACCATTTTGCTCAGCTCTTCGGGAACATCTTGCAGATCGCAGTCCATCACCACCACCCAGTCGGCGGTGGAGTGAGTTACACCTGCAGTAATGGCATTGTGCTGGCCAACGTTCTTTGCAAGGCGAATGCCTTTTACATGGGGATTTTCAGCAGCTACTGCGGTGATACTTGCCCAGGAATTTTTGGGGCAGCGATCATCCACCATAATAATTTTAAAACTCTGTGCAAGCCCGGTCAGCGTGGCGGTTAGTCGCGCGGCAAGTTCCGGCAGCGCTTGGGGGCAGCCGTAACAGGGAACGACGACATCAACACTTTTTAAAAAGACTTTCTCTGACATTGCAAATCCAATCAGGCTATAGGGTTTTTAACAAAGCTCATACTGCGTAGATAATTGCCATATTCGGTTTTACCCAGTAATTCGGCTTTGGCCATCAGCGTCTGCTTATCTATCCATTTATTCAGGTAAGCGATCTCCTCCAGACAGGCTACTTTTAATCCCTGGCGATGTTCAATCGTTTGAATAAATTGCGACGCTTCCAGCAAGCTTTGGTGAGTTCCTGTATCCAGCCAAGCAAAACCACGACCGAGCAATTGCACACTCAGGGCATCGTTTTGCAGATAGGCCTGATTAATGCTGGTAATTTCCAACTCACCGCGCGGCGAAGGTGTAACCGCTTTGGCTTTGGCAATGACATCATTGGTATAAAAATACAAACCTGTAGCAGCGAAATTACTTTTGGGGTTTTGCGGCTTCTCCTCAATGGAGAGCACGCGGTATTGATCATCAAACTCCACTACACCAAAGCGCTCCGGGTCACTGACACGGTAGGCAAAAATAGTGGCCTTGCGTTCATTTCTAACTCGAGCAACCGCCTTGTCCAAAATGGGTGAGAAGCCCTG
>CBIMZH010000791.1:0-1534 GCA_966248255.1 uncultured Cellvibrio sp. | reverse complement strand
CTTGCCAATCACAGTGCCGGCAAAATCCATCAGCAGTAGCTGCACATCGCTGCGGCCCACGTTGGCGCCTATGGCATAGGCGCCCTGGGGGTTAATGGCATACATGGTTGAGGGCTGGCCCAGGCCGCGCTGCACCTTGCCCATCTGCTGCACCATGCCCGCCGCTTCCAGGTCGTCGACTATGCGCGTCACCGCCTGGGGCGTCAGCTGCGCCAGGCGCGACAGCTCAAACTTGGACGCCTGGCCCAGTTGCCGTAAAAAGTGGATTAACACCCGCTCGTTGTAGCGGCGCAAACCGCTGGAATTGCTTCCTTTACTCATTGAATGGCCTTACTCATTATTTGGCTCGACTAATATTTAGGCGCTTGGGCTAGAACCTAATGGCGAAATCACAAAATGCAGTGAAGCTTGACTTAATTAAACCACTGTGATTAATTAAGTCAAGGATTTTTTATCTATTCCGGCCCGGGAACTACCGGCAATTGCAGGCAACAATTCCACAGAAACTGTCGCTTGCCAAATGGTTTCTATTCAAAATAATCATAACGGAGGCACGCAATGTCGGCCGCATCCCCACAAGTGAACCAGGCAGCCAGCCAATTAACCCTGGTGCGCTGGCTTACCTTTTTGATGTTTACCCTCTTCGCCATGACCACAGACGCGGTCGGGGTGATTATCCCGCAGATTATTGCCGAGTTTGGCCTGAGCCTGACCCAGGCCAGCGCCTTCCACTATGCGCCCATGATCGCCATAGCCCTAAGCGGCATTGCGCTGGGCTTTCTCGCCGACCGCATCGGCCGCAAGGCGACTATCATCCTCGGCCTGGGCCTGTTTAGCCTGGCCTGCTTTTTATTTTCCCAGGGCAAAACCTTTGGCTTTTTTGTCTGCCTGCTGCTGGTGTCCGGCACTTCCATTGGCATATTTAAAACCGGCGCCCTGGCCTTAATTGGCGATATCTCCCCCGACACCCGCAGCCACACCCGCACCATGAATACGGTGGAGGGCTTTTTTGGCGTGGGCGCCATGATCGGCCCAGCCATAGTCACCGCCCTGCTCGCCAGCCAGGTGTCCTGGACTTACCTCTATTTGATTGCCGGTGCGCTGAGCATCGCGCTGATTTTAATTGCCGCCAGCGTGCGCTACCCCAATCGCCATATCAGCCCCGACAGCCAACCCGCTTCACTTAAAGCCACCCTGTGCATGCTGCGCAACCGCTACGCCCTGGGCTTCTCTTTAGCCATTGGTTTGTATGTGGCCACCGAGGTGGCGATTTATGTGTGGATGCCCAGCTTTTTACAGGACTACAGCGGCTCCTACCTGGCCCTGGCCAGCTATGCGCTGAGTATCTTTTTTGTATTGCGCGCCGGTGGCCGCTTCCTCGGCAGCTGGATACTGCTGCGCTTTCACTGGACGCGAGTCATGGCGCTGTTTAGCGGCTGTATCTTTTTGTGCTTTTTAGGCAGCGCGATATTTGGTGTGGAACTGGCGGTGTTTTTACTGCCCCTGTCCGGGCTGTTTATGTCGATGATCTACC
>CBIMZH010000790.1:0-1536 GCA_966248255.1 uncultured Cellvibrio sp. | reverse complement strand
TGGCGACCGCTGTGCAGGTACTCTGCTACGAAGTGCGTATGGCCTATTTAAATGCGGAAGAGGGTAATACCCTGCCGGGTCATCAATGGGATATGCCGCCTGCCGATGCCGGCGCCCTGGAAAACTACTACCAGACGTTGGAGCAAACCCTGGCTAGCCTGGGCTTCCTCGACCCGGAAAACCCCAAGCAGACCATGACCCGCCTGCGCCGCCTCTATAACCGGGTGCGCATGGATCAGATGGAGCTGAATATTCTCCGCGGCGTGCTCACCTCCATGCAGAACTTCACTTATTACACCGGCAAGGTGGTGGCGCAACAGGGCTTAAAAGGCGATATAGAGTCGCTGCGCAATGCCACCAAAGCCCTGGGCGAGGCCGCAGAAGAGGCGAACAAGCCCGAATAACCGGGCTTATCCCATTGATTGATTTGGGAAATCAATCGACTGCTTAGCTTTTGTCCGTTGGAAAAAAGGGAATACTTGAGTAAAATACTCGGGATTAATTGGGCGTCTGGGTCTTTACCTCGAGATGTATGTCTCCAGCTATAAAGGAACAGGTCGCAACCCCAGCCGCAGGATTTTGCTATGAGACTCACCACCAAAGGCCGCTACGCA
Organism: uncultured Cellvibrio sp.; assembly: GCA_966248255.1. Classification (GTDB taxonomy): domain Bacteria; phylum Pseudomonadota; class Gammaproteobacteria; order Pseudomonadales; family Cellvibrionaceae; genus Cellvibrio. Next base: position 922 of record CBIMZH010000790.1, on the reverse strand, counting down.
GTTACCGCCATGCTGGATTTGGCGCTGCACAGCGATAAAGGCCCCGTTAGCCTGGCAGATATCTCCTCCCGTCAGGGCATCTCTCTGTCCTATCTGGAGCAGCTGTTCTCCCGTTTGCGTCAATTCAAACTGGTAAAGAGTGTGCGCGGCCCAGGTGGTGGTTATCAGTTGATGACCAGCACCGCCGATATCTCTGTGGCTCAGGTGGTGGATGCAGTCAGTGAATCCCTGGATGCGACCCGCTGTGAAGGTCAGGGCAATTGTCAGGAAGGTGAGGTGTGCTTGACCCACCATTTGTGGCAGGACCTGAGCGCCCAGATCCATAAATTTTTAAGCGATATCAGCCTTGCCGACCTAGTGTCGCGGGCAGATATTCAGGCAGTGCGCGAGCGTCAGGATCAGCACCTGACCCAGCGTGTTGCCGAGGGGCATATCGCCCTGAGTGAGATTTTGTAATCCGATTTTCGAGCCAGCTTTTATAGGTTATTGCGTGCCCAAACCCATCTACCTGGACTATGCCGCCACCACTCCGGTAGCGCCTGAAGTCGCCGCCAAAATGGCCGAATGCCTGACCCTGGATGGCACCTTTGCCAATCCCGCCAGTCGCTCCCACGGCTATGGCTGGCAGGCGGAGGAGAAGGTCGAGGACGCGCGCGGCCAAGTGGCTGCATTGATTAGCGCTGATCCGCGCGAAATCGTCTGGACCAGTGGCGCCACCGAAGCCAATAACCTGGCATTAAAAGGTGCGGCGGAAAGCTATCGCAGCCAGAACCCCAGCGGCGGCCATTTAATTGTCTCCGCTATAGAGCACAAGGCCGTACTCGACCCGGCTGCCTGGCTGGAAGCCCAGGGCTTTGCGGTCACCCGCTTGCAGCCTGATCACCGGGGCATTATCAGCCCTGAAAGCCTAGCGGCAGCGCTG
>CBIMZH010000789.1:0-1538 GCA_966248255.1 uncultured Cellvibrio sp. | reverse complement strand
TGATAAACACTGATAAAAGGCTCAAGCACGTTAGGACTCCAGAAATTTTTAGCGCAAGTTATTGCTTAACCAGCTGACCATCACCTGTGGTGCCTTTAATCAAATTGGCAATAGCGGCGGCGGCGCGATTGCTGGCATCGCATTTAAGCTGGTCGTGCATTTGCGCAAAAGTATCGCTCAGCGCCTGAGCTTCATCCGGGTTATCAAAATAATTCATCACCGCTGCACTCAAGGCCTCTGGGGTCGCCTTGTCTTGCAGCAGCTCCGGCACCAGCATTTTCTGCGCCAGCAAATTGGGCAGAGACACATAGGGCACTTTGATCAACCAGGATAAAATTTTGTAGGTGAGCGGCGCCATTTTATAGGCAACAACCATGGGTTTTTTCAGCAGCATAGCTTCCAGCGCCACAGTGCCCGAGGCGAGCAATACGACATCGGCGGCGGCCATGGCTTCGTGTGAATGGCCATTTATTAAGTGGATGGGAAAATCCACATATTCGGTAATTTCTATATGCAACTGGCGATAGCGATCTGAGTTAGCAGCGGGCAGCACAAACTGCAGGCTGGGGTCCTGCTCAATGCAAAACACGGCGGTGCGCATAAACAAATCGGCCATGCGCTCCACTTCACTGGCACGACTGCCAGGCAGCAGCGCCACTATGCGTCCCTCTTCCGGCAAGCCCAGATTGCGCCGCGCTTCCAGCTTATCGACATGCGTGGGAATTTCATCGGCCAGATGATGGCCGACAAATTCCACAGGCACACCGTGCTCCTGATAAAACCTGGCCTCAAAAGGCAGCAGCGTCAGCATTAAATCAACCGCTTTGGCGATTTTAAAAATGCGTTTCTGTCGCCAGGCCCAAACTGAAGGGCTGACATAGTGAACCGTTTTAATGCCTTTTTCGCGCAGCGAGGCTTCCAGTGGAATGGTGAAATCAGGGGAATCTATACCGATAAAAACTGCGGGAGGATTTTCACTAAAATGATTGCGCAAAAATTTGCGAATACGCAGGAGTTCCGGCAGGCGTTTTAGCGGTTCTATCAAACCCATGACTGCCAGGCGATCCTGAGGGAAGTAGGAGTGAAAGCCCTCTTCCAGCATGCGCGGGCCGCCGATTCCGGAAAACTCGGCATTGGGAAATTGTTTGCGCAGTGCCTTGATTAGCGCCGCACCGAGGATATCGCCCGAAGCTTCGCCAACAACTATACCTATGTGCAGGTGGTCAGACACTCGCGCCTCCGAATTTGCTGGTATTTAAAATAATCTGCCCGGCGACCAGGCCGGGCCAGCACAGCCTATAAGCTGCGGAGAATTAACGCACTATCCCGCGGGTGGATTGCTTCACTGAATCAATCAATGCTTGCAGAGGTGCGCAGTCCGCCAGCATAGGTGTCAACTCGGCCAGTGCCTCGTCGAGCGTTAGGCCGCGGCGATAGAGAATTTTATAAGCCTTGGTTAGCACGGCCAAATCTTCTTTGCTAAAACCGCGGCGGCGCAGGCGACGCGAACCGGCAGCGACCCGATTGCATGGCTTCCG
>CBIMZH010000788.1:0-1550 GCA_966248255.1 uncultured Cellvibrio sp. | reverse complement strand
AGATTGGAGTGAAAGGGATTGCCCGCCAGCAGCTGGCGCCCGCAAAAAGCGGCGCTCAGGCTGAATACCAATAACCAGAGTGCAAACCAGAAGCGGTTGCGCAGGCTGTGCACTGGGGGCAGGCCGGAGGCTGGCATCATGGTTGAACCCGCTGTACCTGCTCTACCGCAAACTTGATCAGCGTCTTGTCGCCATTGGCCTCATCTATGGCCAGCTGCTCGGTAAACTCTTCACCGCGCACTTCAATGCTGTGGATATAGGCTTTGAGGTTGTCGTTGCGCGGGGTCAGGATCAGCTGCCAGTGGTCGCTATCGCCCAGAGTTTGAATGTTGAAATAGTCGTTGAGGCTGGACAGCTCACCGGCGATTACACCCATAAAGATTTTGGCGACTATCGCCGTGGCCTGATTAGTGGCTGCCTGATTTGAACCGGTTGTTGCTGGCTGGTCGTCAAAGCTGATACCGCCGGGGCTGAGTTTAACCTGGGTCTGCACTGGCACCCGCGTCTCCCAGACCACCCCTTCGCCCTGGGCAAAGTGAAACACGCCGCTGGAGACTATGGGCATGGGCAGCACGGCAATGGTCTTTTGCTGGTCGAAGCGGCCATCGAGGCTGGCGATGGTTTTGCTGCGTGCGCTCAGCTGCGCCAGCAAGTCGCTATCGGCCCAGGCGCAAGCCACCGCCAGCCAGCTGGCAGCAATTAGAACTAGCTTGAACAGGGACTTATTCATGACTTAACTCCAAGTTTTGCCAGCAGTATTGCCGGAGATGCCAGCTGCATTTCGCCAGTTTTCATATCCACCGCCACCTGGTCGGTATGGCCTTTGGTTAGCCGCGCGCCGGTGGCCAGGTCGCTGATCAGATATTCCACCCGCAGGCGGTTTTCCCATTCGGCGATCCAGGCGGTGATTTTAATTTTCTGCTGAAAGCGCAGCGGCTGCACATAGCGCACGCGCAGGTCGATTACCGGCCAGGCGTAGCCGGACTCGCGCATCTGCGGGTAGTTGTACCCCAGCTGGTCGAGCAGCTTGCAGCGGGCGATTTCCAGATAGCGCACATAGTGGCCGTGCCAGGCCACCTCCATCATATCCACATCGTGGAAGGGGATTTCCAGCTCGGCACTGGCCTGCCAGTGCTCGGGAATCTGCGTGCGCTTAAGGTTCATATCTATCCACTCCGCTGCGACAGCTATTTAGTAGAGGCTAAGTTGCTGCTGCTGAATACTGGCTATCAGCTGGCGCAGCTCGGCTTCCAGGGCGCGATCTTCGCCGAGGAAGGGGTGCTGGGCGCGGATCTGCTCGAAGGTGGTTTTAAGGCCGCCGTCCAAACTGTGCTCGGCATTGCCCTGCTGCAGGCGCAGCTCCAGGCCCTGACAAGCGGCCAGCAACACCGCCGCCGCCACCTGCTCGCTCAGCTGCAACACACGCAGGCAATCGCGCGCGGCAATAGTGCCCATGCTCACCTTGTCCTGGGTGTGGCACTCGGTGGAGCGGGAGAAAACGCTGGCGGGCATGGTCAGCTTGAGCGCTTCGGCGGTCCAGGCGGACACGC
>CBIMZH010000787.1:0-1552 GCA_966248255.1 uncultured Cellvibrio sp. | reverse complement strand
TTCAGCGGGTGAGCAAATTGAAGCAAGCCTCATGCGCTGGCGCAGCGATTTAGCCAGCGCCTGGCAACAACTGGAGACACTCTCCCCGGGCTGCCTAAAACTTATTCTGGGAATTGGCCTTGGCGGAGGCCTGGCATTGGAGTTTGCCCAGACCAGAAACCTGCCGACGCCGCTACTCTGGGCACCTATTACCCAAGGCAATGTACACCTACACCAATTGCGTCAAGCGCAAACAGCATTAACTAAACGCATGCGCCCACTTTTACCTTGGTGGCGACGATGGTCGCGCACAACCGGCGAGGAGCTTTTGGGCTTCCACTATGGCCCGCAATTAGTTGCTGAGCTTAAAGACTTTCAGCTCAAGTCTAACTTAACACCTATGCCGCTGGCTGCGCTGGAGCAACCGGACTGGTACAGATACCGAGGCCTGGAGCAGCTCCTTGCCGACACTGGAATATCCGGCCAATTAGTCAATGCCGTATTAGCGGCACTGAAAAAAGCGGAGGCTCAATGATTCGCGAATACGCCATTCAATTTGGTTTGAATCAATCGCTGGTGGGCATAGTCACCCGCGCCGATACTTGGCAAAAAGGGCCTGCCTGCATTCTGATTAACGCTGGCCTTACCCCCAAAACCGGACCATTTCGTCTCTATACCCTATTGGCAAGGGAGCTAGCTCAGGCCGGATTTTGCTGCCTGCGCTTTGACTTGGATTCACTGGGAGATAGCGGTTCGGTATATAGTGACAAGCCATTACAAGAGCGCACGCGCGTGCAAATTGCCGAGGCCATAGCGCTGCTACGACAGCAATTGCAACCTGCGCGAATTTATCTAGGTGGACTCTGTTCTGGCGCCGAGGCAGCGCTGCGCACAGCAGCGGCAGACAAGGACATTACCGGGGTATTTATGATTGACCCTTTTGCCATAGCGACGCCGCAAGCAAAACTGCGCCATTTCCGCCATCGCCTCTACCGTCGCCTACTGCGTCTAATCGGCATCTATCAGTCGGCACAGTCCAGCCACACTGAATTAGTAGATTACAAGTATATTGGCTATAACGAGGCCCATCAGCTGTTGGAAAACTTGCTGGCTCGCCACGCCTATATACATTTTGTATACACCGCAAACGTCAATGAGACAATTAATCACCCCAGCCAGCTGCAATTAGCCTTTGCCGATTTGCCCATCAATGGCAATGTGCAGATCGACTGTCTTAGTGACTTGACCCATACGCCAGTAATGGCATATCAAATGGAAAAGATGCTCAAGACTATCGCCCGACCACTTATTTCCCGCGAGCAGGCAATAACAATTCCGGCGAGCTAAATAGCGCAACTAGAGCACACCTCGGCGCTCTTGATCCAATTCAATGGATTCAAACAGCGCCTGGAAATTACCCTCACCGAAGCCGCGATTGCCCTTCCGCTGTATATATTCAAAAAAAATGGGACCAATACTGTTTTTGGTAAATATCTGCAGTAAAAAGCCGCCGCCCTGACGCTCACCACCATCAATTAAAATGCGCTCGGCACGCAGTGCCTGCAGTGATTCG
>CBIMZH010000786.1:0-1552 GCA_966248255.1 uncultured Cellvibrio sp. | reverse complement strand
TGGATCATTTACATTGCGTTTGGGAGTTGCCTGCTGGTGACCAAGATTTTGCGCTGCGCTGGCGTTTGATCAAGTTGCTGTTTTCAAAAAGTCTTCCTAAGGATGAATATAGATCCGCCGTAAGGGTAGCGCGCAACGAACGGGGAATCTGGCAAAGGCGCTATTGGGAGCATTTGATACGCGATCAGCGGGATTACGAGCAGCACATTAATTACATACACTACAACCCGGTAAAACATGGGATGGTCAACAAGGTCGTGGCTTGGCCTTATTCAACCTTCCACCAATGGTGCGCCCTAGGTTTCTATCCTTCGGATTGGACTGGATAAATATGTATAAGGTAATTCGTAGGGTGCACCTAAAGCGAAGCGTGGTGCGCCTTTTTTTGTCCCAGATTTTCTCAATTTCAATCAAATTGTACTTTTTGTACATGGCGTATTACGCTGCGCTTTAAATACGCCCTACGGGTTACCTACGCCTCAAATCAAGCGCTTGGCATCAAACTGGGATTGGTTGAGTAAATCTATCCCGCACTGCAGGCCGCTGATCCAATCCAAAAAGTTGTTCACCATTTCGCGGCCAACAAAGGGGCTGCCGTGTTGCGGCACTATCATCTGCACATCCAGTTCGCGAACCATATTCGCCCAGAGTTTGCATACCTTGTTGCTACCCATATAGCGCTGGTGGAAGCCGCGCATATGAGGCACATGGGCTGCAAAATCGGTGACCGGGGTTTCGGCGTGGTCTTCAATTAAGGACGCGCCCATGTCGCCGCTAAATAAAATTTTGCTGATGGGATCGTAAAACTGGAAATTGCCTACCGAGTGTAAAAAATGCGCCGGCAGTGCGTAGAGGCGCGTCTGGCCAAAGGGAATGGAACCGCCCATATCGGGCAGGGCGATAATGCGGTCTTCAAAACTCTGGCAGTACTGCTGGGTCATAAATTGCGAGGCCAGGTGCGGCAAAAAACGCGACCAGAGTTTGGAGGTAACCACCTGACACTGGGTGTGCATCATCCAGCGCGGCAGCGAGGCAATTATGTCCGGGTCCTGGTGTGAGGCAAAAATAAAATCCAGCTGGCTGAGTTTTACCCGCTTGCCAATTTCGATATTGAGCGGGGTATAGGTGAGGTCGCCGCCCGGATCAATCAAGGCGGCGCGGCCGTTATTGATTATTAAAAATTGGTTGGCCTGAATGCCCTCGCCCATCACCAGGTCGGAAAACTGAATACAGCAGTGAGTGCCGTTATCAAACAGCACATGGGCTTTGTCTTTGAGTTGTACAAATTGATTCATAAAGCCCCCGCCAGGCTCGGTTTAAGAGCGGCCAGTCTAAAGGCGGGGGAGTTTGGCAATTTGATATCTATCAATTGCCCGAAAAAATGGCGGAATAAATTTTATAAAATTAAATTAGCTTCTATCAGCCAAATTAATTTTTTGCTTCTTAAGCTGTAGGTCGGATAAGCGCTAGCGCCATCCGACGATGGGGTTTATTTGTAGCTTGGTGATTAATCGAATTTGTGTCGGATGGCGCTGACGCTTATCCGACCTAC
>CBIMZH010000785.1:0-1555 GCA_966248255.1 uncultured Cellvibrio sp. | reverse complement strand
ACATGGCGGTGTTTCTGCCGCTGATTTTTATTGGCGTAGCCGCCTTTCTACTGAATATGGTTACCGCGCGGCTGATTCGCACCCAGCGCGAGCAGATCGCTGTACTTAAAGCCTTTGGTTATTCCAGTTGGACTGTGGCGGGCCATTACCTAACGCTGGTGGCCATAGTTATCGCCATTGGCGGCCTTGCAGGTATTGCCCTGGGCGCCTGGATGGCGCACGGCATGGCGCTTATGTATCAGGAGTTTTTCCGCTTCCCCTGGCTGGAGTTCCAACTGCGCCCGGGCGTTGCCACTGCCGCACTTTTTTATGCTGGCGGCGCGACTCTGCTGGGCACCCTAAGTGCGGTGCGCGCGGCACTGCGCCTGCCACCGGCGGAGGCTATGCGCCCTGAGCCGCCAGCGACTTATCGCCATTCCAAACTGGAAGCCTGGATAGGCCGCTGGCTCAGTCAGCCCAGCCGCATTATTTTGCGCAACCTGACCCGTCAGCCACTTAAGGCGGGGCTGTCGCTGTTGGGTATCTCCCTGGCGGTGGCGGTGATGATGCTGACGGGGTTCCAGAAGGACGCCATCAACTACATGATGGATGTGCAGTTTCGCCTGGCCCAGCGCCAGGACGTGACCCTGGGCTTTTACGAGCCAGCTGCCGGCCGCGCGTTAAATGAACTGCGCGCCTTGCCCGGTGTTTATAACGCTGAAGCCTTTCGTAGTGTGGCGGCGGTGCTGCGCTATGGTCAGCATGAGTATCGCGCGGCACTGCAGGGGTACGAGCCCAAGGGCAAATTGTTTAGCGTGCTTAATCGCCAATTGCAGCCAGTGGAATTGCCCGCAGAAGGGGTACTGCTGACGGATTACCTGGCGCAGCTGCTGGGCATTAAGGTTGGCGACAAATTACAGGTGGAGGTGAAAGAGGGGCGCAGGCCGCTGCTGGAAGTACCTGTGGCCGGGCTGGTCACCGAATTTATCGGCGTAGGCGCCTATATGCGTCGCGAAACGCTTAACCGCCTGCTGCGCGAGCCGGACAATATCAGCGGTGCCTTTTTGGCGGTGACGGCAGCGGATATCCCCGCGCTGGAGCAGCGCCTGCAGCAGGTGCCCAGGGTGGCCGGGGTGAGCCTGCGCAGCAATACCATCAAGGCTTTTAACCAGACCATGGAGGAAAGCCTGCTGGTGTTTACCCTGTTTGCCAGCGCCATGGCCGGTGCCATTGCCTTTGCTGTGGTCTACAACAATGCGCGCATCGCCTTTGCCGAGCGCAGCCGCGAGCTGGCCAGCTTGCGGGTATTGGGCTTCAGGCGCGCCGAAGTGGCCTATATTCTGCTCGGCGAATTGCTGTTGCTCAGCCTAATGGCGCTGCCCCTGGGCTTTGCTTTGGGTGCAGGCCTGTGCCATTTGTTGGCGCTGGGCATGGCCACCGACCTCTACCGAATTCCGCTGGTATTAGAGCCGCCCACCTAGGCCCTGGCTGCCGGGGTGGTACTGCTGGCGACGCTGGTATCGGCATTAATCTTGGCGCGCTACCTGGCCAGGCTGGATATGGTTAGCGCACTTAA
>CBIMZH010000784.1:0-1555 GCA_966248255.1 uncultured Cellvibrio sp. | reverse complement strand
GAGCCAGGCCTGACACCGAGCTATGCGGGTGGCTATAGCTGCGCCCAGGTCTATGGCGCCAGTGGCTACCCCACAGTGATCTATGTGCACGGGATTACCAGCGATCGCACCTCTATCTTGGCTTTAGCCCACAGCCTGGCCAGCCAGTGTATCGCGACTCTGGCCATAGATTTACCCCTGCACGGGGTGGCGGCAGACAACCCCTTTGCTAACTATTTGAATGTGGAGCGCAATGGTTTTGCTGTGGTTTACGGTGCCAATGCGCCCCACGAGCGCCATTTCAATATGGCCGGCGAGGCTGGCTCGCCGGTGGCTATGGACTTTGAGGAACCCGGAGCTACAGATACCTCCGGTGCGCAATTTACTAACCTGAGCAATCTGACCAATACCCGCGACAACAACCGCGAAGCGGTGATCGACCTGCTTAACCTTAGCGCCAGCCTCGGCGCTATCAACCAACAGGTGCAGGACAAACTCAGTGCCAAGCTGGATCTGGATAGGGTCTATGTGGAGGGGGTATCCCTGGGCGGTATTCTCGGCGGCATTTTTGTTGCCGCTAACCAGCAGGCCATTGCCGCGGACAGCTATGCCGGATTTAGCAGCGAGCTTACGCCGTTGCGCGGGCTGGTGCTCTCCTCTTCCGGCTCCCAGGTGTCGCAAATTATGACCAACTCGGCCACCTTTGGTGTGCCTGTGCGCGAAGGTTTGGCGGCGGCTGGCGCCAGTTACGGCACCAGCAATTACGAGCGCTTTGTCTACGCCGCCCAGTCGGCTATGGATGCGGCAGACATAGTTAACTTCGGCCAGAATCTGGCGAACTTGGGCATCCCACTGTTGATTCAGGAGGTGGCTGAGGATCAAGTAATTCCCAATAGCCTGGATTCTGCGCCTCTGTGCGGTATTGAACCTTTGGCTGGCCTGATGGACACCCAGTGGCTGGGACTGGGCGCTGCAAGTTTGGGCCGTGGCTGGGTAAAAATGAATGCTGGTGGTCACACCTCCATACTGCGCCCGGAGGGCACCCAATCTGCCGAGGTGCAATTGGCGGTGACCGCTGAACTACAGGCGCAGCTGATCAGCTTTGTGCTTAATGATGGCAGTGTGGCGGTTGGCACCCAGGCGCCCGCCAATGTGTTCCAGCCCCTGGCCTAGAACCACTGAGTAACAGCGCTACTGCTTAAAAACAAAACCCCGCAGCTGCGGGGTTTTGTTTTTGGGCTTGGGTTTAAAGTGCTTTTAACACTTCAATCAATTTAGCCATTTGTTCATCTGTGCCTATGGTAATGCGCAAAAACTGGTTAATGCGCGGCTTGTTAAAGTAGCGCACCAGAATTTTGTGGTCGCGCAGATACTGGGCCACCTCAGCAGCGTTTTTGCCCACTGGCTCGGCAAACACAAAGTTGGCCTGCGAGGGCAGTACCTTAAAGCCCAGCTTTTCCAGCTCGGCGGTAGTCCAGTCGCGGGTGGCGATAATTTTATCGCGGCAGCTTTGGAAGTAGGCGTCATCTTCAAAGGCGACAATGGTTGCCGCCTCCGCCAGGCGATCCAGTGGATA
>CBIMZH010000783.1:0-1556 GCA_966248255.1 uncultured Cellvibrio sp. | reverse complement strand
GTTAGCGAATCAACGCCAGCAGCCGAGTAAGCGGAACTCACACAAAAGCAAAGCACTTCAGCGCAACCTGGGCTCACCCTAATGAGCCCCCTGAAGAGGCTCGCAGAAAGATGTACAGAAAATTTAAAGGCGCTTTAATTACTTAAAGCGCCTTTTTTATAATCTCTTTTTCTCAACCTCTCTGACACCTTGGGCCATACTCAAAGGCATCCCAATGACCGGTAAAAACCGGCAAAATCAGCGAGGACTTACCATGCACTATGCCCAGACTCACACCTTGGAAAATCTGTTTGACCAGCTTGGTTTAGACAGCAGTGACAACGCTATAGAGGACTTTATTTTTAGCCATCCATTGGGGCAAAAGGGTTCATTAAAACAGGCGAGATTCTGGACGCTAGCCCAGCGCCAATTTATTGAGGAGAGCTGGCAGGAAGACTCCGACTGGTGCGAGGTTATTGATCAGCTGGACTCGCTGCTGCGCTCTGCACCACCACTTCATTAAATCGCCATTAACCCTTAACCATTTACTGCGCTAAAAATGGATACAGAGATAAGAATGATTACACAGATAAATAGTTATCCAGCAGCGCACAAAGGGCATTAATTCGCTCAGGCGACACCTGGCGAAATTGCAAATAGATTCGGCAGTTGTCGCCATTTGCTAACACGTCAGCGCTCAGACCCTGGCTACAATCGCCGGGGCTCAGTTGCTCCAACTGCAACTGCTGATAGCGTTCCGCCTCCAGCTCAGCCGCCTTGATCGCCTGACGCACAGCTTCGCGGGCGCCGTCGCCCTGACCAAATTGGGCTTTAAGTTTGCGCCTGAGCGCGCGCAGCGGCTGCACTGCCTGCTGCGACCAGTCCGCCACCCTCGTCTCGGCCCTGGCCAATAGTTCAGAGCTCAATTGCTGCCCGCGCTGCTCCAGCCACAGGCTCCACAGCAGCAAATTCACATCCACACCAAAGTCATCCTGCAACGCCAGGCACTGCTCGGCCACACCCGGCTGGGCATAGATTTTCAGGGAGAAATCCCACAAAGAATTTATTCTGTTCACAGGCAGCTCGCTAGCGGGAGAGACAGGCAAGTCTGCTAGAATGCGCGCCATGATTCAATTACAAAACGTCTCCCTGCAGCGCGGCGCCAAGTTCCTGTTGGACGCCGCCGATCTCACTATATTCCCGGGCCAAAAAGTCGGTTTAATCGGCAGCAATGGCAGCGGTAAATCCACCCTGTTCCAGATGTTATTGGGCAAACTGGCCAGCGATACCGGCTCGGTTGATATCCCCAAGCAGTGGCGCACCGCGCATATGGCGCAGGAGGTGGGCCACACCAGCCGCACCGCCCTCGACTATGTACTCGACGGCGACAGTGAACTGCGCCGCCTGGAGCGCGAAATAGAGGCCGCCCAGGGCGATGGCGACAAGCTCGCTCACCTCTACAGCGATATGGAGCATATTGATGCCTATACCGCCCCAGCCCGCGCCCAGCAGCTGCTCTATGGTTTGGGTTTTGCCCCGGGCGATGGCGCCCGGCCAGTGACGGATTTTTCCGGCGG
>CBIMZH010000782.1:0-1559 GCA_966248255.1 uncultured Cellvibrio sp. | reverse complement strand
GATGTTGATGCCATGACCTACTGGCAAGGCAAAACCCTTTCAATACCAAATGTAACCAATGAGAATTTTTTAGTTACTGCCAGTGGCGAGCAGCAGACAAAATCCAACTTTAAAGTCATTGCCTGTATCAGCAATTACAGTGGTGAAGAGGGCTTTAAAGTAAAAGGCCCCGACGGCACCCTTTATGAGTTTAATGATTTTAGAAGCTATGACGTAGACACGCGCGCACAATATGCAATCTATCAAGCAAAATATAGAAAATACGTCAAGCTGATCCGTATAACGAAAATAACGGATAGATTTGGCAATTACGTTAACTATAACTACCAGGGCGGAGACTTAGCATCTATAACCTCGTCCGATGGTCGCAGCCTGTCCATCGCTTATCAAACGCATACTGACCGATGGGGTAACCCAAGAAATAGAGCCACTCAAATAAGTTCCGGCGGCCGCACATGGACCTTCGGCTATGCTAAAGGGTTTAATTTTGGCTATCTGGATACAGTTACGCTGCCAGATAGCCAATACGCCTGGAGCTATGAACAAAATATATATCAGCTATATTTTGACCCGGATTTTGGCAGAAGCCCGCTCACAATTTGGGGCAACCAGACTTATTCTGTGAGCGCTAATAATTGCAGTCCCAATATTAACCCACCTATCAAATCGTTTGTGGTGGTGAATCCCTATGGGCTAACTACCGAATACCAGATTGCTCGCTTTAAACATACCCGCTCAAACGTGGATCCTCTGTTAAAAGCAGTCGCGCTTTATAATTCAACTGGCCCCAAACCCTAAATTGCACGCAATCAAGCCAGTACCCTGGCGGATAGTTTAGTGACTAAAACCATTACTGGCCCGGGGCTTTCACCGCAGGTCTGGAATTACGCAAATTCACAGAATAAAGGCTTATTTACCAGCAGCTATCAATATCTGAACGATACCTTTAGCGGAGCGCCGGATATCTCTGTATCTCAAGGACTACCATCCAATGTGCAAAATACTCAGGATTACAGAACTGTTACGGTAACTGGCCCAGATGATAAAAAAGTTTATTTTATCGATCGAAAAGCCGACTCGCCGAGTGAAGGGATGGTGGTCGCCACAGACACACTCAACTTAAATGATCAGTTGATGATGCGCGAAGAACAACGCTGGGGCACGGGCGTACAAGTTGGATCAAATTGGTATATTGCATCCCGAGTGACGGGCAGTTCGGCAGCAGGCATGCTGAATACAACTCAAACGCAATATCGCATAAATAAAACCCAGGACAAGACCTCGCTCTATAACCAGGGCGGAACCGACACTTATTACAATAACTATTCAGGCTACGACAGTTTAGGATTTTTCAACAAAACCTCTGAATCCAATAACTTTTCCACCAATAAACGTTACACAGATAACAAAGTCATTAACGATGTGGGCAATTGGATACTGGGCATCCCCTTGAAATGCAGCGTAAGTCAAGACAATGTGAATTGGACAAAGCTAACAGAGTTTATTTATCACGGCGGGGCCAGCGCCAACGGCTTTGCCAATACCTGCAAATATTTGGA
>CBIMZH010000781.1:0-1565 GCA_966248255.1 uncultured Cellvibrio sp. | reverse complement strand
GTTTGAATATTCTGCCCAAGCGCCAGCGGCTGGCGGAGCTGGGCCTGAGCCTGGAGGATGTGCAGCAGCTGGTGGTGGCCAGCCTGGCGGGTGCGGAGCTGGGCGCCATCTATGAGGGCGACAGGCGTTTTCCGCTAGTGCTACGTATGGGCGGAGGCGAGCGCCAGGATTTAAGCCAGCTGGCGCAGCTGCCGGTCAGCATCAAGCGCGCGCCGGGCTTTGTACCACTGGGGGATCTGGCGGAACTGGAGTATCGCCAGGGACCAAGCCAGATCAACCGCGAAAACGGCAAGCGCCAGCTGCTGATCAGCGCCAATGTGCGCGGTCGCGACCTGGGCAGTTTTGTCGCCGAGGTGCAAACAAGCCTGGCACAGAAACTGCGCCTGCCGCCCGGTTACTGGCTGGAATACGGCGGCAGCTTTGAGCAGCTGGAGTCCGCCCGCTCGCGGCTGCAACTGCTGGTGCCGCTGACACTGCTGCTGGTATTTGGCCTGCTGGTGATGGCGCTGGGCCAGGTGCGCGATGCCCTGGTGATTTTTACCGGAGTGCCCCTGGCGCTCTGCGGCGGGGTGCTGGCGCTCTGGTGGCGGGATATGCCGCTGTCCCTATCCGCCGGGGTGGGCTTTATCGCCCTCTCCGGGGTGGCGGTGCTTAACGGCCTGGTGATGCTGGCATTTATCCGCCAGTTGTGGACAGAGAAAAAAGCGCAGCAGTACGCCATGCCAGAGCAGCTGAGTTTGCGCCTGGCGGTAATTGAAGGCGCCCAAAGCCGCCTGCGCCCGGTGCTGATGACCGCCCTGGTAGCCAGCCTCGGCTTTGTACCTATGGCGCTTAATATCGGCATAGGCGCCGAGGTACAGCGGCCGCTGGCGACAGTGGTCATCGGCGGCCTGATCACCTCCAGCCTGCTCACCCTGGTGGTGCTGCCGCTGCTTTATGATTGGGTTCATAGCTTGGGTCGAAAAGCCGCCGCCGCGATTAAAGCCGAAGCCGCCAGTTAATCAACGCTGTCAAATAAGCGCTGCTATTTAAGAAGCGCCTCTACGCCATAAAGAGACGCCAGCTTGGCCAGGGATTGGCTCAAGCCGCAGATCTGCAATTCCAGCCCGCGCGCCTTGGCCAGCTTGCGCGCCTCTATCACCAGCGCCACCAGTGCCGAATCTGCATAGCTGACGCCACTGCAATCCAGTTGGGTTACGCCGGGTTTTAATTGCGTTTCCAGGCTTCTCGCTATAGCCGCAGCGTTATCGAAACTGATTTCCCCGCCTAGCTGTAATTGCTCGCCGTTTAGCTGCAACTGGGCGTTGTTAAGCTGCGACTGGCTCATTGCACTGTCGCTGCGCGGTTTTGCGCTTTCAGGTTGGCGATAAAGCCGTCCATGCCCAGCTTTTTAATATCGCCATCAAATTGGCCGCGCACAGTCACTACCATGCTGACCCCTTCGACCACCACATCGATCAGCTGCCATTGGTTGGCTTTGCTCAGCTCCAGGCGCAGCAGCACATTGACTCGCTGGCCAGCTTCATCGCGCACCGCAATTTTTAAATTGCTGCGGCCTTTGCCGG
>CBIMZH010000780.1:0-1566 GCA_966248255.1 uncultured Cellvibrio sp. | reverse complement strand
CCAGCCTTATTCATCTCGCGCAGCTGATCCCAGTTCATAAATAATTTGGATTGACCGACAGAGGCGGTATTTACAAATACCGTAAACGGCCAGCCGCGCTTTTTAAGCAGCGGGAAGGCGGTGGTGTAAACCGAGCTGTAGGCATCGTCAAAACTTATGGCGATGGTTTTATCCGGCAGCGCTTGGCCTTTGCGCACCGCCTCCGCCAATTGCTTAACCGGCACCACGGCAAAACCCGCGCGCGCCAAATAATCCAGATGCGCGATAAAACGCTCAGGAGAAATACTGGTGGACTTGGGTGTGGCGTTGCTGACATGGTGGTATTCAACCACCACAGCCGCAGAGCAGCCAACACTCAGCAGCAAGAGCGACAGCAAAGCACAAAGCTTATGCGCTAAAGCATTCATTTTCGTTAAAGACCGGTGCAAGAGCCCACTCGATACTGAGCGGCCAAATTGGTTTTACAGTCCCAGGCGATTTGCATACCGCCCATCGCCTTACGCGGAATTAATTGCAGATAAAAACCTTCGCCAAAGACAAGTGGATCCAGGTTAACTTGAATAACACCCCCAAGGCGTATCAGCACCTGTTCTATCAAGCCTGGCTCGCGCATTTCTTTGGGGTTGAGCTGCAAGTCAATCAGGCTTGAGGGCCAATCGCCGCGCTCCAGATAGTATTGAGTAATTTCTGTTTTTAGCGGAGACACCATAACCAAGGCATTGGCCACCTTGGCCTTGTGCAGTGCAGCGGAGTTGGCATTAGTCACAACCCCACTTAACACCCTTGGCTGTGATTGCGCCTCTGTCGAGGAGGCTCTGGCTGCGCCTGAGGCGTCATTATTGGGGGTTGCCGTGGCTGCCACTTCAGACAGCGCGAGGAAATTATTAAGTGCCTCCTGATAAGCATTTTCGATGCTGCGCACAGGCGACGCTTTGCGACCTGTTGGCGTGGAGTCACTGCCCTGGGTTGTGCGCACCAAAAGGCTTTCCCCTGTTTCGGCATCCTCCAGTGTCCAGCGAATACTCAACCAAACATTGTTATGCAAAAAGTCACCAATGCCATAGCCCCTTAACTCTTGCGCCAGCTCATTGCTATAGATTTTCATTTTGCAGGCATTGATGCGAATTTTTTCGATTTTTTGCTTAAGCAACAGCGCCATCTGCTGGTGCTGATCCGCTGCGGGAATAGCCGATACGCCACTCAGGTTGCGGTAGCCATTAGCGCGCAAGCTTCTTGTTAAAATATCACTCAGATTTAGCGAGCGGTTGAGCACATCGGAATAGCGACGATTAAATTCTTCATAGTCCAAAGTCACTGGGGATACACAATCGCCGCCCGAGTACATATAGGCAATTTTATCTTTAGCTAGAGCACCTTCAAATTCTGACCAGTCGAGCGAGCTGCGCATAAGCCATTTGGATGCTTGAGTACCCGAGTATTTGCGCGGGCTATTTTTATCTGTGGCCTGGGCCGGCGGCATACTGCCAATATCGACATCTTGCGATTGTGCTGTCTGATCCAATTTTCTATCGGAATAGTGAACCTTGCCGGCAGCATCAACCCACT
>CBIMZH010000779.1:0-1571 GCA_966248255.1 uncultured Cellvibrio sp. | reverse complement strand
GCTAACCTTAGGGCTAACTAACTTTGCGGCTGGCGAGTTAAACGGCAGGGCAAGCGCATAAGTCAGCAGCACAGAGGGATTAGCCAAAAGTCGGGGCTTGTGCCTAAGGCAGCGGTATTAGCGCCCTAGGCATCGGCACAGAGCAGATCAGCGGGAGCCTGAGTCACAGGCTGGAGCAGCGGCGGGGCAGCCACCAGGGGGGCAAAACAGGCCAGATCGCAAGCCAGCGCCAGCGGCTGCAGCTGATTCAGCTGTTGCGCCAGCGCCAGCGGATCCGGGTTGCAAGCAACCTGAGCGGCGGCGCCCAGACCGGCAAAATAACTGTGCAGTTTTTTATCCCAGGCCAGGCCCAGCACCGGCTTGCCCAGCGACACGGCGATAATACAGGCGTGCAAGCGGTAGGCGATCAGACGCTCACAGCGGGCGACGCAGGCCACCAAATCGGCAGGTGTCCGCGGGCTGGGCATAAACTCAGCCAGATCCCCACCCTGCCGCTGCCAAAGGCTGCGCACCCGCGTCAGACAGGCTTCATCTTCAAGCGCACCATTGGTGAAAAAGACCGGGCACTTGCCCAGTGCACAGAGGGCTCTACCCAGCGCGACGTAATCTTCGACGGCCATTAACAGGCGAGCGTCCTTTGCCCCTGTATGCTGATAAACCACCTCGGCAGCCATAACCCCAACGCCCACCCGATTCGCAGTCAAGGGGCTCTCTGCCGCGGCTACCGGGTAGGTGGCCGCGGCAAAATTACCTGGGTCCGCCACCACCACCGGGCTGCCACCAAAGGCCTGACGCCAATACTGACAAGAGGCCTGATCGCGCACGGACACATAGACAAGGCCAGGGTTATTGCTAAATGCCTGATTAAACATCTGCCGCGCCAAAGGCGACCAGCTCTCTGGGTCGGACACGCCCACGGCATGAATAAACATAGGTTTGCCCAACTCCTGCGCGAGCTGGGCAATCAGCTGCAAGCGAATCGGAAAATATAAATCGGTATCGGCGATCAACTGGCCGCCGCCAATGATCACCCTGTCGGCACGGGCAATCTGCTCGCGCCAAAGGCTGAGGGCCTGGCGCTTGAGTGCGATGCGAGTAAGACTGGCGCGAAGGCGGCCACTAAGTTGACCCGGCAGCCAATGGAGCGCTCGGTGAATCAACTGTTTCAGCGCCAGTGGCGCTTGGATGCCCTGACTGCCAAAGGCGGCGCGTCCGCCCAGGTCCAGGGTGCGAATCGCTGCTCCTGGAGCCAGTTGACGCAGTAGATATTCCGTAGTTTCAGCAACAATACCATCCCCCAGATTGTTGCTGAATTTCACATTGAACACGGCAAGACGAAGGCTTCCAGCCAGGTAATTCATTCCTACTGCTGTATCGACGCTTGTCACTGTCTCGACTCCAGATTCACCACTAACCTCTCCCTTGAGGACTGTGGCTATTAGTTGAAGTTTCGCTGTGCCAACTGTTTTTGCCGCAGCAACTGACGCTGCAAATGCAGGCGCAACTGGGCTTTGTGCGCGAGTATATCCAACACGTGCAACTCCAACTCAGCGGCATCGTATTTTTGTGTA
>CBIMZH010000778.1:0-1574 GCA_966248255.1 uncultured Cellvibrio sp. | reverse complement strand
ATACCTGCCCAACGGGCAAACCCGCCAAGAGTTTCTTGCCCAACTAAGTGAAAAACATCCGGCGATTCGTCAGCTGCCAGAGAACCAACAACAGGAACTTATCGACGCTGCAGTGAAAAGTTTGAACGCCGCTATGAGCCAGCAATACGCCTGCGCTGGCGATGCCAAAGATTTGCAAACACAATTACAGAATATGGATGGGAGCCCCTTGGCGGTGGATTTTTTCGCCCAAGCAAAAACTGTGATTTATGAGTACTCGGCTGAATGGTGCCTGCCCTGTAAAGAGCAGGAGAAATTCCTGCAGGCTTATATTGCCGAAAATAAGCTGGATGTTCTCTGGCTTAAGATTGACAGAGACGCCGCGCGCACAGTTCCCAGCGGCGCTCAGGTGACTTTTGTACAACAGCAAGAATCTGTAAAACAACAGGAATCAGTAAATCAGCAAGAATTAGCAGAGCAGCAGCAATCGCCTTCAAATTCACAATATGCTGATGACAGTCATCACTAATCACCCTCAGTTCTTTTAATTAACATACATAAAGGTAATGCCATGAACTGTTTTAACTGCGCCAATACGCCAGCCAGCGGAATTTGCAAGGTATGTAACAAGGGCCTGTGCCATGAGTGCGCCAAAGACCTTGGCTATGGCATTGCCTGTAAAGGCGAGCACGAACACAAGGCAGCGCAAATAGAGGCGATGATGGAGCGCAGCCTGAAAGTAATGTCGGCCACGCAAAAAAATGTTCACATTGCGCCTTTGTTTAACCTGTTTATGGGTGCGGTATTTTTAATTTATGGACTCACATCCCATAGTGGAGTTAGCAATATGCTCAGTATTATGGGCATAGGTTTTATTGTATTCGGCATAGTCGTATTTATTAAAAACAAGCAGGCCTATTCGCAAAATCAAAAATAGCCGCCGATATCAGCGGCTAAAAAACTTAACCCAGGGAATGATATGCAGGAAAAAAGTTATAGCCGCCTGGTGCGCGGCTCCGCTATTTATGATTTAGTGGTGACCGCGCCCTTTGCCACCCCCTGGACACTGGGCCTTACGCTACAAATGCTCGGCCAGATATCCCCCCTACCTCACTTTGAGCCAACTCACAGTTTGTTTGCCAATTTATTAGGCTCCATTGTGGTGGTTTGGTCACTGCTGCGCATTAATCGCCCCGAACCTATTTTTGGCCTGTACGACACTCTGGCTCGCGCGCTCTTTTCACTCTGGCAAGCCTATTACCTGTTTTATTTTTCTGTTTCGCCTGTGCTTTGGGGATTTTTATTGTTGGAAGTGTTTTGGATGCTCAGCCAAGGCGCGGGTTATTGGATGTATTACCAAGCTCAGCGCTTGGTTAAACCTAATCAACACCTTTAAAAATAAAAAGCCGCGATCTGATTTAGAGCGCGGCTTTTTAAACATCAGTTCAACTTGGCAACACTATTCTACCGGCGCCATCAGGTGCTGATAGGGTGTGCCCGCCCACATCACATAGGGCTGTTTGGTGTCTGGTGTAGGGCCACTGGGGTAGCCGGCGTAAAAGCTGGCATCAGCGCCCACCACCATGACATGGGGG
>CBIMZH010000777.1:0-1577 GCA_966248255.1 uncultured Cellvibrio sp. | reverse complement strand
CGAACATGGCCTTGCGCGCTTCGACGGGACTGCCCTTTACGAGCACGAAGACCCACGCCTGGGCGAGCATAAAGATTGGGGCACGTTAATTTATAACTATGGCCGCAACGAGGTGCGCAATTTTTTGATTGCCAATGCACTCTTTTGGCTTAAGGAATACCACATAGATGGCCTGAGGGTCGATGCTGTGGCGTCCATGCTGCACCTGGATTACTCACGCGAAGCTGGCGAGTGGGTGCCCAATATCCACGGTGGCAACGAGAACCTGGAGGCCATGTCCTTCTTGCAGCGCCTGAATGAAGTCTGTCACGGCCAGCACCCGGGGGCGCTGGTGATAGCCGAGGAATCCACCGCCTGGCCACAGGTTACCCGCCCCACCTGGGTTGGCGGCCTGGGCTTTTCAATGAAGTGGAATATGGGCTGGATGCACGACACGCTTGAGTACATCACCAAAGAGCCGGTCCACCGTCAGTACCATCACAATCAACTCACCTTCGGCATGATGTACGCATTTACCGAAAACTTTATGTTGCCCTTCTCCCACGACGAGGTGGTACACGGCAAAGGCAGCATGATCAATAAGATGCCAGGCGACGATTGGCAGAAGTTCGCCAACCTGCGTCTGCTTTACACCTACCTCTACACCTACCCAGGTAGCAAACTCTTGTTTATGGGCAGCGAGTTTGCCCAGTGGAGCGAGTGGGCCCACGGCCGCTCACTGGATTGGCATCTCACCGAATTTGATCGCCATCAGGGCATGCAGGCAACGGTGCGCGACCTGAACAAGCTTTACACCATTACACCATCGCTCTATCAGCGCAATTTCCGCGGCGATGGCTTTGAGTGGATTGACTGCCACGACAGCACCCAGTCGATTGTCAGTTATATCAGGTCCAGCGATTCCGAATTCAGTGTGGTCTTATTGAATTTCACCCCAGTGCCGCGCAAAGCCTATCGCATAGGTGTGCCAGCGCCTGGCTTCTATAAAGAGGTTTTCAATTCCGACTCAGCCTATTACTGCGGTAGCAATCTTGGTAATGGCGATGCACTGGAAGCCCAGCCTGTGCCCTGGATGAATCATAAGTACTCCCTGGAGGTAACCCTGCCGCCGCTGGCTGGTATCATTCTTAAACTTTGTTGAGCCGAACCCGGCCTATTGCTGCGATAATTTGCAGCAATAGGCCGGGCCGCTTTATCGCACAGTTAACTGTATCGCTTAAGTTAACGGTTTTATCACCTTAATCGCCCTGTCAAAAAAGTTAAAAGTTACGCCTCCTGCAACAAGGACCAGCAATGTTTAAAATTTTGTTTGCTACCAGCGAAGCCTATCCCTTGATCAAAACCGGTGGTTTGGCAGATATAGCCGCCAGCCTGCCGCGCGCGCTGCTTAAATCCGGCCAGGATATAAAAATTCTTTTGCCCGCCTACAAATCCGTATTAGCCAAGGCGCAGGATGTCGGCCTCAAAGCGCTGCCAACGCTTACCCTGGAGGGGCGCGAAATTGGCCTTTGGCAAACTCGTCTGCCGGGGACTCGTGTCTGTGTTTGGCTGGTGGATATTGGTGAATTTTCCGAGCG
>CBIMZH010000776.1:0-1578 GCA_966248255.1 uncultured Cellvibrio sp. | reverse complement strand
CAATCAGTATTTTTTGCCGCGCGCCGAGCGTTTTTTTCACGAGCTGAATTAAACACGCTGCGCCTTAGCAAAAAATTCACGCACCTGCAGCCAGTTATCAACCCGCAGCGGCGCCTGCTCATTAACATTATGCGGCGCCGTAAACAAAACCCCGCGCCCGACAAAGCCCTCAAAATGGCGCGCGCTGTCATCAATTAAATAATCCGCCTGCACCACTTTTTTGGGGCCGCAAAAAATAAAATTCAACGGCGACAAAAAGGGCAGATGCTCACGCAGCCAATTAAATTTGGGGGTAAAGGATGTTGGGTGCTCCATGGCCGCGGTGGCGATAAGAATGTCAAAATCCTGATGCAGTTCGCGCACTACCTCAAGGGCATTTTCCAGCGGCGCCAAGTCTGCAAAAAAGCCAGGCATATCCGGGTACTCGCGCACGCGCTGGCGATGCTCAGGCAACACCTTATCGTAAATTTTTATACCCTGCAGTTCCGCCTTGGTCAGCGCCTGACCAAATTCACCGTTGTACCAATCCAGGTGACGACTCAGGGTATCGCAGAGAGTTTCATCCATGTCTATCGCAATAGTTTTACGCACAAATTCTCCTTAATAGATTTATTTACATGTCTAAATAAAAAGGCCCTTCCGCATGCGGAAAGGCCTTGATAAGCAGAGCGGGAGTTAACCCTTAATTAAAATGCTTTTACCAGCGGGCTGGTTTCTGCATCGTAATCCACACTTGCTTTGCCAAAGCCAAACAGGCTCAGGAACTCATCGCGGTAGCCCTGGTGATCGGTAACCTCAAACAGGTTTTCCTCGGTTACGACTGGCCAAATAGCCTCTACTTTTTCCTGCACTGCGCGATCCAATTCCAGCTCGTCGACACGGAAGCGGCCATCGGCATCCAGGCGTGGGCTATCACTGTAAATGCACTCTTTAAACAGGCGTTGGATCTGCTCAATACAACCTTCGTGGGTGCCACCCTCTTTCATCACTTTAAACAGAATAGACAGATACAAAGGCATAACCGGAATTGCAGAGCTGGCCTGAGTGACAACGGCTTTCAATACTGCAACGCGGGCAGTGGCATTGTATTTGGTCGACAGAGATTTAGCGGCGCGATCCAGATCTTCTTTGGCTTTGCCGATAGTCGCTTTGCCGTAGATTGGCCAGGTCAGTTTGTCGCCCAGGTAGGTATAAGCAACGGTTTTGAAGCCGTCTTCGAGCAGATCGGCTGCTTTCAGGGCTTCAATCCACAATTCCCAGTCTTCACCACCCATTACTTTTACGGTATTGGCGATTTCTTCGTCATTGGCTGGCTCAATGGTCACTTCACCAATTTTCAGGGTGTCGGTATTGAGGTTTTTAGCGGTGTAAGACTGACCAATTGGCTTAAGTACAGAGGAGTAAACTTCGCCAGTTTTAGGGTCGGTGCGACGCGGTGCCGCCAGGCTGTAAACCACCAGGTCTACTTTACCCATTTCCTCTTTCAGCTTGGCAATTACTTCAGCTTTACAGGCGTCAGAGAAAGCATCGCCATTCAGGGTTTTTGCATATAAACCAGCTTTCTCCGCAGCTTCATGG
>CBIMZH010000775.1:0-1580 GCA_966248255.1 uncultured Cellvibrio sp. | reverse complement strand
CCAGCACCAGCGGCTCCTGGGTTTTGGTAACCACCAGTTTGGCGCCGCGTTTGTAATCCTGCTGCGGCCCCTTGCCGGTAAAGATTGCGCTGAACTCGTGCTCACCAGCTTTAAGATTGCCGATGTACAAACGCTGTACGCCGCCACGGTAGAGGGCTTTGGTCTGCTTGTCGCTGTATAGCTCGCTGGCGACCAGTTGGTTATCCACTTCGAGTTTTACCGCGTCGAGATTAAAGTAGGCGCCCAGGTCCATGGACAAATACACCGCCACTTGGCTGCTGGCGGGATAGAGGAGTTCCTCTTCAAGGATTAGCAAGTCGCGGTTGAGGGTGAGCACCGACTCCTTGAGCGACTCCACTTGCGGCGCCACTGCCTTGTCGCTGTCGCCCTCTGCCCATACAGGCGTGCAACTCAAGCAGAGCAGCAACCAGGCACTTATCCCGCGCAAACAATTGTTCATGGTAATTCTCCAGGTAATAGCAACGCGCGCATGGAAAGTTTTCGCGCCATCCAAAGCTTGGTGTGAGTGCATTGAACCTATTCAACAAACTTAATCGACAAGCTTATTCAATTAATGCGCCAATTTTAGAAGCGGCACCCAGTGCAAATTGTGACTGGACGCACGTTTGCGACGCTGGCAAAGCGATTATTTTTTCACTCTGTGCGGAAAATGTACGCCCCATCCAAATCAGCGGGCGTTTTGGTCCAAGTGTGACACACAGGATAGTTGTTTTTTGTTATTCAAACCGCCTCGAATGCCCCTAAGACTGGGCATTCGCGCAAAAAATGTCACTCAATTACCAATTTTGTCGGCGGCTTTTAATTTTGCCTTATGCCGGTTTGCGTCAACAGCTAGGGCTTAGCGGCTGGTGCCGCCAGGCCATCACTGTAAACCACTTTGCCCTGATCGGTAATGAGTATGGCGTCTATCCCCGGCAGGCTGTTGATCAGCGCCAGGCCCTTGTCTGCGCCCAGCACAAACACCGTAGTGGACAATGGATCTGTATCGAAACCTTCAGGGCCTATCACCGAGACGCTAATCAAACCGCGGGTGGATTTGCCGGTGCGCGGGTTAATAATGTGGTGAACCCGCTCGCCCTTGGCATCAATAAAATAGCGCTCGTAATCACCCGAAGTGGAGATGGCGCAGTTCTCTAGTGGCAGGGTAATGGCAGTGGCATTTTCTGCGCGCGGGTTTTTAATGCCCACCAGCCAGGGACGGCCAAATTTATCGCCCAGCAAGCGACTGTCACCACCGGCGGAAACAGTCGCATGGCTCACCCCCATAGACTGCAAAATTTCTATACCTCTATCCACCGCATAGCCTTTGGCAATTCCGCCCAGGTCGACATAGACATGGGGATGCTCGTACCAGAGCGCCGGCCCAGGCTCCAGATGCACATAGCGGTAGTTGATATTGGGCAGCAGTTGTTCGATTTGCTGTTCGCTGGGTTTGAGCTTGGCGCGGTAATCGTAATAGCGCGCCACTGAGGCAAAGGTGATATCAAAGGCGCCGCCGGAAATGCGGCTGTAGTAAAAAGATTTTTCAATAATATCGGCCAGCTCCTGGCTGATGGGCA
>CBIMZH010000774.1:0-1586 GCA_966248255.1 uncultured Cellvibrio sp. | reverse complement strand
GTATTGATTTTGCATTAGAGCGAGCCAGCAAATTAACGAAAGAAGCCTTGTTTAAAGAGTATTTCAGCAACAATAGAAGAAACGATACGGAGGCTAATTATCAATATTCCGATTTGGTCGATTCAATTATTTTAGAGTGCGTAGGCATGTATAAACCTCTAGGCATTTTCGGTGATTTTATCGCCAAAGTGATGCACTCAGTTTCGCACATTCAGGAAGATGGAGAGTTTGGAGATATATTAGAAAAGCTGAAATTTATGCTTGATTTTAAATGGCGAACCGATCTCGAATGGAAAAAGCAAGATTATATGTCCCATGATTTTTTCTTAGGGTACGTGCTAGGAATGGCCTCCTCCGCTATAGATGGATTAAAACAATGGGACGCTTTAGCGCCTTATTACCCTTCAATAGTTAGCCAAATTAAAAGTGGGGTTCAGTCAAAAAATGGTAAAAATCGCTGGGGAGATTGGCCGGGCGGTATGCAGACATGGCTATTTGAGCGTGTAAAAGATGCCCCCAAGAGGACTACAAAAAAGTCTGTGGGTATGGCTCCTACCAATACAAAGTTTGCAAAGACAATTGTGAAGGAGGCAATGGAATACAAAGAAAAAACGTATGGAGAAAAGTGGAGCAGTGAAGATCGTGCAATAGAGTGGATATGCCAAACGATTGCAGTAATTCTGAATAAAAACGCCCTTTAGCCGTTAAGGGTATATTTTGAGCTGACTTTCGCTTATATAGTCCATAACCATCTAAACAAAGCCTATGGAGGCCATAGATGGTTAATCCCACCCCCATTAAAAACCAAGAGCTTGGTTTTTACCGCGTTCCACAAATCACAGAATTACTGTGTATATCAAAAAGCACTTGGTGGCTCTGGGTGCAAAATGGCAAAGCCCCTAAAGGTCGTAAGCTATCACCTGGTGTCACTGTCTGGAGTCGATCGGATATCCATACCTTTATGGAAAAGTTAGGTGCTGAGGGTTCCGAAACCACCCCGCCAGAGGCCGCCTAATATGACCTCTCGCACTCACCCCCAGTACACCTCCACTCAAATTATCGAGCGCTGCGCCTGCATCACCCTGGATGACTTGCTGAGCCGTGGTGCCAATGCGCGTAACCCTCTGTTTAAGCGTCTCGCCGGAGTCTTGCAAAGCGCCGCTACTTACGATTGCGGCGCGTATTTATTGGAGTGGCCGGATGGCTCCCTGGTGCTGGTTATCAGCCAAAGTGCCGGCGAGTTTGCACAGCTATTGCCTGAGGCAATTACCGCCGCTTATCACTATGCCGCGCGCGGTGCGGGGCTTATTTATCGTGATCTTGGGGGTGCTGCGAATGTTGCATAGCTTGCAGCTTTTTAGCCTTCCCATGAGTGAGATGGAAATAACAAGCCCACATATATGCGAAAGCCTAAAGGAGCTAAGGCACGCGCTAAAGCAAACTGATGGCGTCATCACTGAGCCGGAGATTTGTGACTGCATTATCGCCAGCAAACGGGCGAGAAAAACCCTGTCATTTACTGCAGTTTTTGCGGTAGTGTTCAAAACTCTGTGTCATTTCCTTATTCTATCCAAAACGGAGATGAC
>CBIMZH010000773.1:0-1586 GCA_966248255.1 uncultured Cellvibrio sp. | reverse complement strand
GCCTTCCCACTGGGCGATGATTTCAATCAGACGGTAGCGGGTCAGTAGGTCCCAGCGTAATGGCCAGTTCATATCTAGACTCCATATGCTTGAAAAGACTACATGTGCATGCAGTCAGTGTAGACGTGTCGTCATTGGCTACATATTATGGCTTGTCGGTCAGAAAAGCGAATCAGGTTTAGGCAGCGGAGCTAGTTATGTATAAACAGGATGGTCAGGTAATTTTTTCCCCCTCTGATTTAGTGGCTTATTCCTACAGTGAATTCGCTAGCTGGATGGATAGGCTGCAACTGGAGCGTCCAGAGCTTACGCCCGAGGCTGATGGGGTGGACGCGTTAAGCCAGCTCCTATTCTCCAAAGGTGCGGAGCACGAACTGGCACTTCTGGCTCGATTTGAGGCTCAGGGACTATCCGTTGCCAAAATTACTAATGATCTCCTGGGCAAGGATGCCACGCTAATTCAAAAACAGCAGGCCACTCTTGAGGCTATGCACGCCGGGGTGGATGTCGTTTACCAGGCCGCGCTAGAGATGCTGCCATTTCGTGGCTTTGCTGATTTTTTGCTAAAGGTCCCTAATCAAAAAGGCAATCAGAGTCGTTTTGGTGAATATAACAACGAGGTCTGGGATAGCAAGTTGTCCCGATCCTTAAAGCCCTCGTTTGTTATTCAGCTGTGTGTATACGCCGAGATGCTGGAGCAGCTTCAGGGTATTCGGCCTGCCCATATAGTGGTTGCTTTAGGTGGTGGCAAGCAGGAGCCGCTACTGACCAACGATTATTTCTATTACTACTGCGCCCTCAAGCAACGCTTTATTGCCATGCATCAGGCCTGGCAGGTAGATCTAATGCCAGATCCAGCGGCATCGAAAGATTTTGGTCACTGGAGTGAATTTGCCAACCAGTTATTAGCGGAGCGGGATCATCTCTCCCTCATTGCCAATATTAGTCGCTCACAGGTGAAGAAGCTTAACGAAGCGGGGATATATACCTGTGCTGAGCTGGTAAGTAGCAGTCTTGATCGCATCCCCAATATGAATCCCGCCGTGTTTGCGGGGATTAAAGCGCAGGCGGATATACAACGCCAGAGCAATGGACAAATTCCACCGCTGTATAAAATCCTCACACCTAAAAATGCAGGCTTGGCCCTTTTACCTCCCGCGTCGCCATTGGATGTTTTTTTTGATATTGAAGGTTTCCCATTAGTTGATGGCGGCTTGGAATATCTGTGGGGTAATACTTACTTTGATGAGTATGGCCAGCGTCAATTTAAAGATTTTTGGGCGCACTCAGCAGAGCAAGAAAAGCGTGCGTTTAAAGAGTTTATCGAATGGGCTTATGCGCGCTGGAAACAAGATCCGCAAATGCATATTTATCACTACGCCAATTATGAAATCGCCGCGTGCCGCAAGCTCATGGGGCGCTATGGTGTGTGCGAGTATGAGGTTGACCAATTACTCCGCAACAATGTGTTTGTGGATCTTTACAAAGTTGTAAGAGCTAGTGTTTTGCTTGGGGAGTCGCGATATTCCATTAAAAATGTTGAGCACCTTTATCGTGGCAAACGCGATACTCAAGTGGGTAATGGT
>CBIMZH010000772.1:0-1587 GCA_966248255.1 uncultured Cellvibrio sp. | reverse complement strand
AAGACCTAGCCCCTCACTCGATCTTCTGAAGGTTCGGCATCCAAGCCAAAAGCTGTGTGCAAGCTACGCACAGCCAGCTCCAAGTAACGCTCATCAATAATCACTGAAATCTTGATTTCTGAAGTAGTGATCATCTGAATATTAATGCTATCTGCAGCCAATGCGGTAAACATTTTTGAGGCCACACCAGCGTGTGAGCGCATGCCTACACCTACGATTGAGACCTTGGCCACTTTATCGTCGCTGCGCACTTCGCGAGCACCTATCTCGGCAGCTACTGATTCAAGTACAGAAACGGCTTTTTTCATGTCGTTTTTGTGCACAGTAAAGGTCAGATCGGTAGTGCCGTCAGCGGAGACGTTTTGCACAATAACATCAACTTCGATATTGGCAGCGCCAATTGGAGCCAGAATTTTTGCCGCTACACCTGGGGTATCAGGTACGCCGGCCAGAGTTACTTTCGCTTCATCGCGGTTGAACGCGATACCGGAAACAATAGGTTGTTCCATAGTAGAGTTTTCCTCATCGAGGGTAATCAGGGTTCCAGGGCCTTCTTTGAAACTGTGCAGTACACGCAGAGGCACTTTATATTTGCCAGCAAACTCAACTGAGCGAATTTGCAGCACTTTGGAGCCCTGGCTGGCCATTTCCAGCATTTCTTCAAAGGTAATCTTTTCCAAGCGCTTGGCGCGCTCGCAGACGCGAGGGTCAGTGGTATAAACACCATCTACGTCGGTATAAATTTGACATTCATCAGCCTTAAGCGCGGCAGCAAGTGCAACACCCGTGGTATCCGAACCGCCGCGACCCAAAGTGGTGATATTGCCTTGTTCATCAACACCCTGGAAACCAGCAACTACAACTACGCGACCCGCCTGCAGGTCAGCGCGCATGTTCACTTCGTCAATCGATTGAATTCGAGCCTTGGTATGGGCACTGTCAGTCACAATACGCACCTGACCACCAGTGTAGGAGCGGGCGTCATAGCCGCGCTTTTTTAAGGCCATACACAAGAGCGCAATGGTTACCTGCTCACCAGTAGACACCAGCACATCCAGCTCGCGCGGATCCGGGGTTTCCTGAATTTGCTGGGCCAAACCAATCAGACGGTTGGTTTCACCGCTCATCGCAGAAACCACTACCACCATATCGTGACCCTGAGCGCGGAAGCCGGCGACTTTCTCAGCCACTTGCTCGATACGCTCAATGGTACCTACTGAGGTACCACCGTACTTTTGCACCAATAAGCTCATTCCAGCCTATCCTTTTATTTCGATAAATGTGATTTTTAAGGTTTAACCCGTTCACAAAAAGGGGCCAATTAAACACCAGTTTGCGCTAAAAGTTAACCCGGATTAGGCGTAAGAGGCTGAGAAAACACACTTCTTACACCTTTCGCCCGGCCATTAACCGAGCTGATTTTTTACCCAGGGCACTACCAGAGCCAAGGCTTCATCCAACTTGGCGACGTCACTACCGCCGCCCTGTGCCATATCCGGGCGACCACCACCCTTGCCGCCCAAATGCTCGGCAACAACGCGCATCAGGTCGCCAGCTTTTACCTTGGCGGTAATATCCTGGGTGACA
>CBIMZH010000771.1:0-1591 GCA_966248255.1 uncultured Cellvibrio sp. | reverse complement strand
TGCTGAGGGCACCGACATCTACTTTGCCCGCAGCCAGATCAACGAGCGCCTGG
Organism: uncultured Cellvibrio sp.; assembly: GCA_966248255.1. GTDB lineage: Bacteria > Pseudomonadota > Gammaproteobacteria > Pseudomonadales > Cellvibrionaceae > Cellvibrio. Next base: position 1,538 of record CBIMZH010000771.1, on the reverse strand, counting down.
GCGCCCTTAAAAGCCAGCTGCCCTCGGGGCTGGAGCCGACTCTGGGGCCTATTGCCACCGGCCTGGGGGAGATCTTCAGCTATCGCCTGAGCAGCAGCGACCCGGCGCTAGATACGCGCAAATTGCGCGAGCTGCAGGACTGGCTGATTCGCCCGCGCCTGCTGCAGGTGCCGGGGGTGGTGGAGGTTAACGCCATAGGCGGCTACGAGCGCCAGTATCAGGTGCAGCCGGACCCGGTCAGGCTGCTGCAATTTGGCTTGAGCCTGGCTGATCTTCACCAGCAACTGCAGGCCAATAACGCCAATCGCGGTGCCGGTTTTGTCGAGCAGCAGGGCCAGCAATTGCTGGTGCGGGTGAGCGGTCAACTGCAGAGCCTGGAGCAGATACGCGCGCTGCCGCTGGTTAATGCCGCTGGCCTGCCGCTGCGTTTGGGCGACTTGGCCGAGGTCAGCATGGGATCGGCGCTGCGCACCGGCGCCGCCAGCGTCAATGGCGAAGAGGCGGTGCTAGGCACGGCGATGATGCTGATGGGCGCCAACTCGCGTCAGGTGGCCAGCGATCTGGCGGCCAAGCTGAAAGAGATAAACCTGAGCCTGCCGTCGGGGGTGAGTGCCGAGCCAGTCTACGACCGCAGTTGGCTGGTGGCGCAAACCCTGGCCACGGTACAAAAGAACCTGCTTGAAGGTGCGCTGCTGGTGATTGCCGTGCTCTTTGCCCTGCTCGGCAACCTGCGCGCGGCGCTGATCACCGCCGCGGTGATTCCCATCAGCCTGTTGATGACCCTGAGCGGCATGCTTAAGGCGGGCGTATCGGCCAATCTGATGAGCCTGGGCGCGCTGGATTTTGGCCTGATAGTCGATGGCGCGGTGATTATTGTCGAAAACTGCATTCGCCGCCTGGGCGAGGCGCAGCGCTTACAGCTTAGCCTGGGCAAGGGCGAGATGCCGCTGGCCGAGCGCTTGGAAGTGGCGCGCGAGGCGAGCAGCGAGGTGATGCGCCCCAGCCTGTTTGGCGTGGCCATTATCACCCTGGTGTATCTGCCGCTGTTCAGCCTGAGCGGGGTGGAGGGCAAGATGTTCCAGCCCATGGCCGCCACTGTGGTCATGGCGCTGGCGGCGGCGCTGCTGCTCAGCCTGACCTTTATCCCCGCTGCTGTCGCCCTGCTGCTTAAAGGCCCCATTGCCGAGGGCGACAACCGGGTCATGGCCTGGCTTAAACGCGGCTATGGCCGCTTGCTGGCGCTGGCGTTTAACGTCCATTGGTGGGTACTAACTTTCGCGCTGGGGCTTGTAGTTACTGGGTTATGGCTGGCGCCACGGCTGGGCAGCGAGTTTGTGCCCCAGCTGGACGAGGGCGATATAGCCCTGCACGCCATGCGCATCCCCGGCACCAGCCTCAGCCAGTCGCTGGCGATGCAACTGAGCGTCGAGCAGCGGCTGCTGGCCTTCCCCCAGGTGGACAGGGTGTTCAGCAAAATCGGCACCGCCGACCTGGCCACCGACCCTATGCCGCCCAGCGTCGCCGACACCTTTGTGATG
>CBIMZH010000770.1:0-1599 GCA_966248255.1 uncultured Cellvibrio sp. | reverse complement strand
GCTTGCCCAAATGTAAATCGAGAATATGGGTGCTGATAAGGTCACGGGTATCGGCCACGGGTTATGCCTCCAGGGTTTTATGCAAACGCAATTGGGTAATTTTCCACTGCTCGGCAGCGGCAATACACAGCTCGGCAGTGCGCTCATTCGGCAAACGTCCACGCAATAATTCGAGCATCTGCAGCGCCGATTTACCGCTGGCAAAGACAATAAAAATAAAACCAAAACGCTCAAAGTACTGCTGATTACATTGCAATAAATCTTCCAGCACCTGGCGATCCGCCGCCGCCGCACCCTGCTGCTCATGCGCTGCAGTGCTGCGGGTATTGGCAAAACGCTTATCCAGGCTTTCGACATCGCCGATGCGCGGGTGGCCGGCAAAAGCGGCCAGCCAGTCCGGCTCCTGCATTTGCAACCAGGTCGCTTCGCCCTGGGTTAACAAGCTTTGCGCCGAGGCATAGGGGCGAGCCGCAACCATGGCGTCTATCCAGCGCGGCGCACAACAGCAGAACTCAAAAAAATCTGCCGCTTGCTGCGCGCTGGCCGAATTAAGTTCATGCAAATTCATGAGCGGAGACTCCAGCAGTTTTTGGCGCTCTTGCTGACATTAACACTGCCTGGCCGCGCGCCTGGCCAACAAATTTTCCATCGCGATAAATCAATTCACCTGCCAGCAGAGTGGCCGCTACCGAACCGCGCAACTGGCGACCGGCATAGGGGGTGAGTTTGTGGCGGTGATGAATAATGTCGGCGGTGATATGCAGCGGCGCGGAGTCATCAAACACACAAAAATCGGCGCGCTTGCCAATGGCAATACTGCCGCGCTCGCCGTCCAGACCAGCGATGCGCGCCGGGGCCAGGGTCATCCACTCGATAATGCGCTCCACTGCAACACCGCGCTTAACTGCCTCGTCGTGAATCACCGACAGGCCAAACTGCAAGCCGGAAATTCCACCCCAGGCGGCATCCAGGTCGCCGCTGTCCAGCGCTTTTAAATGCGGCGTGCAGGGGCTGTGATCGGAGACTATGCAGTCGATGCTGCCATCGGCTACGGCGGCCCAGAGCAGCTCCTGATTGCTCTGCTCGCGAATCGGCGGGCAGCATTTGTAACTGGTGTCGCCATCGGCGATCTGCTCGGCGGCAAAGCTTAAATAGTGCGGGCAGGTTTCCACGGTTAAGGCCAGGCCTTCGGCGCGCGCGGCGCGAATACTTGGCAGCGCCGCTGCCGCCGACAAATGAACTATATGCGCACGCGGGTTAAGGCCCTCGCACTTGAGCTGACGCATTACGCGAATCACCATGGCAATGGCAGCCACTTCCCACTCGGGCGGGCGGCTGTTTAAAAAAGCGTGATAGCAGCGGCCCGCTGGCTGCTCGGCGCCGGGGTGAGATTCCAGCTCGGCGTGCACCAGGTGCACCAAGCCCTGCTGAGTCACCAAGCGCATGGCCGCAAGCAATTGCGCTTCGTCCACCTGCGGGAATTCGTCTATGCCCGAGTGAATGGTAAAAGATTTAACCCCCAGCACCCCGGCCTGCAGCAGCTCGGGTAAATCCTGCAGATTGCTGGCGGTAGCCCCGCCCCAAAAACCGCAGTCGATA
>CBIMZH010000769.1:0-1603 GCA_966248255.1 uncultured Cellvibrio sp. | reverse complement strand
GTGCGGGTGGCCAGGCTTTCAAACATCAGTTCGCGAAACACGCCCTTGGGCAGGCGATCAAGCAGTGGGGCGGCGCGTTTGCTGAACTTGGCGCGACCTTCCAGGGTGCGAATATTGAGACCGTCCGCGGCGGCATCAAATAAGTAATCTTCCAGTGGCACCGCCAGATCGATCATGCGCTCAAATTTTTCCGGGCCAGTCTGGCGCACCAGGGTATCCGGGTCTTCGCCTTCGGGCAAAAACAGGAATTTAACCGTGCGACCATCGCTCATGGCCTCCAGTGAGGCATCCAGCGCGCGCAGTGCGGCGGTGCGCCCGGCTTTGTCACCGTCAAAGCAAAACACCACTTCGCTGGTGTGCTTAAAGGCTTTTTCCAGGTGATCCGGCCCGCAGGCGGTGCCCAGGGTGGCAACTCCGTAATTGATGCCAAATTGGGCCAGGCTGACCACGTCCATATAGCCTTCAACCACCAGTAGGCGCGGCAGCTCGCGATAGGCCAGGCGCGCCTCATAAAGGCCGTAAAGCTCCTGGCTTTTGTGGAATACCGGGGTTTCCGGCGAATTGAGGTATTTGGGTTTGTCGTCGCCCAGCACGCGACCGCCAAAGCCAATCACCCGGCCGCGCAGGTCGCGGATGGGGAACATAATGCGGTGGCGGAAGCGATCGTAGAGTTTTTTGTCCTGCTCCTGATGAATAAGCATACCGCCCTGAATCAGCAGGTGCTTGTCATCATCATTTTGCCCCAGGGCTTTTAACAGGTTGTCCCAGCCGGGCGGGGCGAAGCCGACGCCATAGGCTTTGGCAGTTTTGCCGTCCAGGCCGCGCCCTTTCAAGTAGCTGACCGCCATCTGCTTGCTGGGGTGATGACGCAGCTGTTGTTGATAAAACTGGTCGGCCTTTTCCAGCAGGCTGTAGATGCTTTTCTTTTCCTGTTCGCGTTTGGTTTCAGCTTCGCTCTGCACCTCGCGTGGCACTTCCAGGCCAACGATTCGCGCCAGTTGCTCCACGGCTTCGGGGAAGCTCAAGCGCTCGTAATCCATGACAAAGCCCAGGGCGTTGCCGCTGGCGCCGCAGCCGAAGCAATAGTAGAACTGCTTGTCCGGGCTGACGCTGAAGGAGGGGGTCTTTTCCTGGTGAAAGGGGCAGCAGGCGCTGTAGTTTTTGCCGGTGCGCTTGAGTTTGACGCGTGTATCCACCACGTCGACTATATCGACGCGGTCGAGTAGATCGTCAATAAAGCTTTGCGGGATCAGGCCAGCCATGCAAACAGGTCAATTAAAAGATGAGTAGGGCTGGCTAGTATAAGCGCCAACTTGGCTGGCGGGTTAGCCGGAGATTTTGGCTTTGAGCAGTTTGCTCACGGCGCCCATGTCGGCGCGACCCTGTACTTGGGGTTTGATTAGCGCCATGGCTTTACCCATATCGCGCGCTTCGCTCACGCCAGCATCGGCAATGGCCTGGCTGACAATAGCTTCCAGTTCGGCATCGCTAAGGGCGGCAGGTAAAAAGGTGGAGATTTCGCCTATTTCATAGGCTTCCTGATCGGCCAGTTCGGCGCGACCGGCATTGCGGTACTGCTGCTCCGAGTCGCGGCGCTGCTTGA
>CBIMZH010000768.1:0-1607 GCA_966248255.1 uncultured Cellvibrio sp. | reverse complement strand
CTTGCCCAATACGCTTTGCGGCGTCACCTGGGCGTACGTCTTGTCCAGCCAGCTTAAGTCAATGACGAAAGGCATCACTCGGGCTCAGGCGACTCAGTTATTTAGCACTATTTTGAAGATTGCTTCAGTGCTTTTATATTTCAATGTTTCAATGTTTCAATGTTTCAAGGATTCTTGGGTTTTGGGGGTTCCCAATATTTGGCTCCTTGGGAGTTTATTAAATTTTCCAAGAAGTCTGACAAGGTTTTCGCAAGTTCTGGCCATTCTTTCCTTGGGTCTAAAGGCATGCATAACAAAATATTACCTTTATCAGTTATCAATAAAAGCTCGGAGTCGCCGTAAAAACGGCCAAATATAAGGTCGTTTTCGTGTACGTCCTTGGCTCTTGTGTATTGCTGGTTGCTTGTTTCAGTGATGCACTCTTCTGGGGTAAGTATTTCAATTCCCCACTGCTGGTATAGCTGATCCTTAAATAACTCTGTTTTTTCGCTGATTCTCCAAAGCTCTTTAAGTTCGCTACGCATCTGTGTGGGTATCTTAGATATTTTTTGTTCGGTGGCCCCAGCGGAAAACGAGGAGGTTAGTAGAAAGGGGCACTCTTCTCCGAAGTGGAAGGCGGTTCGTGGGCTGCTCCATTCGGACTTTATTTTTTTTACTATCAATCTTAATTTTTCATGGTTCATTATATTCTCGCCAGAATTTGTTATACATTTCTTGGTGGGTTTTACGCTGAACGGGAACTAGGTTCCAGAATTTATTATCGCCACCATATTCACGGGGTTTTATGTGATGTATATCATACTCGCCCCAACCTCCGCGAGGCGTCGCATACCCCCGATCATACCATCCTTTAATGAATGCACCACGTTCGGATGCGCCCCATGGTACGCGATGTGAGAGAGGTACTTTGCCGTCTATTTGGGTTGGGAATGGAATGCTGCGCCCAGTTCTCGGATCTGTAATTTTAGGGTAAAGCCTTAGGGTGGCACGTAGGCGCAAAATTAAAGTAGGTATTGTTGGGGTAGATTGATTGCAGGATAGACCGAGTGGGTCTATCCAGTTTGTTGTGCTCGGTGCATATCTGTAGAGATTTGCGCCGCCGGAAATTCCTATTGGATCAGGTTGCGTGAAATGACCGCTGTGGGCATCGTAAAATCTGAATGTGTTGTAGGAAAGTGCTATTTCGCGATCGTAGTATTGTCCTTGGTATTTTAAATTTTGTTCCCTCGCTTCTTCCTGAGAATGCCATTCGTCTGTAGGGGTTCCCCATCCCCGGAACTCACTCCGCCAAATGGTGCGCCCTTTACTATCTGTAAGTTGCTCAGGTAAACCTGGTAAAGAAGTATGAAAGTAATTGATTTCTTCGCTGCCGGGCCGCCCGTCAATGCGTGCCAGGGCTTCGTAACTGTCCGGAGTGGCATACACATACAAGCTAGCCAACCCACTCTGCACTTCTTGCAGCAAGCGCAACCCTTGCCAGTGAAACAACACCCGCCGACGCGGTTCTGGATAGTCCCTCTGATAAACCTCCTTGCTAATCCGCCTCCCCAACGGGTCATAGGCAAACACCACCCGCTCACGCTCGCCACTGCGGTACTGCTCCACGC
>CBIMZH010000767.1:0-1624 GCA_966248255.1 uncultured Cellvibrio sp. | reverse complement strand
TTCGGCTGTAATCGGCTGAACAAGGAGCGCTATGCTTCGCTTTGCCTCCCTTGGGAGTGGTAGTCGTGGCAACGCCACCCTGATTAATTGGGGTGATCAATATCTGTTGCTGGACTGCGGCTTTAGTGCTCGGGAGGCGGAGCAGCGCTTGGCCCGCTTTGGCTTGGCGGCTAGTGATCTGGCGGCCATTTTGGTCACCCACGAACACGCCGATCACATCAAAGGGGTGGCGCCTTTAGCGCGCCGCCACCAGCTGCCCGTTTATATGACGCCGGGGACCTTTCACAGCCGTGATCTGGGCGAATTGCCCAGGTTAAATTTGATTGAAGGCTATGCGCCCTTTGCGCTTAACGGCTTGCAGGTGACCCCTGTAGCTGTGCCCCACGATGCCCGGGAACCGGTGCAATTTATTTTTGAATTCGCCGGGCGACGCTTGGGAATACTCACTGATTTGGGTAGTATTACACCCCAGGTTGAAGCCAGTTATCAGGCACTTGATGCCATGGTGCTGGAGGCCAATCACGACCCCGCCATGCTCGCCTATGGCCCTTATCCTGCATCGCTCAAGCAGCGCGTGGGTGGGCTTTGGGGGCACTTGAGTAACCAGCAGGCGGCCGGCTTTTTACAGCGTCTGGATTGCGCGCGTTTGCAGCATCTGGTGGTGGCCCATATCAGCCAGCAAAACAATTCGCTGGAACTCACCCAGGCGGCCCTGACGCCAGCTACAATGGCTGTCAAACAGATTACCTACGCTTGTCAAAACCAGGGTTTTGACTGGCTGTCAGTTATTTAATTTTTAAGTTATAGAGCAGGCATCTCAATGGAAAAGCGCGAACAGCTTTACGCCGGTAAAGCCAAATCCATCTACAAAACTGATGATCCAGATCTGCTGATCATGTTGTTCCGCAACGATACTTCTGCCTTTGATGGCAAGCGTATCGAGCAGCTGGATCGCAAAGGCATGGTTAACAACAAGTTCAACGCCTTCATTATGGGCAAACTGCAGGAAGCGGGTATTCCCACCCACTTCGTCAAGCTGGTATCTGATACCGAAGCTCTGGTAAAAACCATGGAGATGATTCCAGTTGAGTGTGTGGTGCGCAACTATGCCGCTGGCTCTCTGGTGCGCCGTCTGGGTGTTCAAGAGGGCATGGAGCTGACTCCACCTACCTTTGAACTCTTCCTTAAAAACGATGCCCTGGGCGACCCAATGGTAAACGAGTCCCACGTGCAGTCTTTTGGCTGGGCGACCCCTGAGCAACTGGCGCGCATGAAGGAGCTGACCTTCAAAATCAATGCCGTGCTTAAAGACCTGTTTGCTGCAGGCAATATGCTGTTGGTGGACTTTAAAGTGGAGTTCGGCCTGCACAAGGGCGAGGTTATTCTCGGTGATGAGTTCTCTCCCGATGGCTGCCGTCTGTGGGACAAAGATACCCGCGAAAAACTGGATAAAGACCGCTTCCGTCAAAACCTGGGTAATGTGGTTGAGTCCTACGAATTGGTAGGCAAGCGCCTGGGGCTTAGCTTCTAAGTAAAAGCCACGCGCTAAAAAAGGGGCCTCGGCCCCTTTTTTTATTGGTGACTGCTTTTAAGCCGGGGATATTTTCTGCAATATCTGCCCGAG
>CBIMZH010000766.1:0-1625 GCA_966248255.1 uncultured Cellvibrio sp. | reverse complement strand
CCTTCATGTCCAACGCCTGATGTTTTGTCGCGGACAACAATAATAATCCCAGCGAGATACTGATTATGAAACTTCATATAGCTATGTTTATTGGCTTAAGTGCCCTGGCTGCTTGCAGCGATGCAGCGACTAATCGCCCTAGTGGCTACACCACTATTTGTAAATCGAACGAGACATGTTCCCTGAGTCAGACTACTAATGTTGCCTATGGTGCATCAGGATTATTTACTTACAAAATTTTGAGCGGCAGTTTTGTCTGTGACACGAGGACTTTCGGTGTGGACCCCAACCCAGCTAAAGCTGCCAAAGAATGTTCAGTACCCAGTGATGGCTCTTCGGGTATTAGCTCTTCCTTGGTGGCTTCAAGCTCAATTGCATCAAGCAGTTCGTCAATTATTGTTTCCAGTTCGATCAGTTCCTCTAGTTCCATCAGCTCTTCAAGTTCATCCTCAGTTGCTTCGTCATTAACTAGTTCAGCCGCCAGTTCGGTGCAGTCGAGTGCGAGTGATGGCTGTGGTTCTGGTGGTGGTGCCAGTGTTTGTTTAAGTGCGCTAGGTAACAACACGGCGATTGCGCTTAGTTGGACTGTATCCGGCACAATTACCGGCGCGCAGATTTATCGCGATACAGACCCTGATCCCAGCGGTCGTGTGCGCATTGCCAGTCTGGACGCCAGCCTACGCAGCTACTCAGATGCCAGTGCAGCAAGCGGAACAACCTATTACTACTGGGTGAAATTTACCGCGAGCGGTACTCAGTACAATTCCGGTGTGGCTTCCGCCGCTCTGATTGGTGCCGCTGCCTGTGCTGGTCAAACCAGTGGTGTTAGCGCCAGCAAAATTTATTATGTATCGCCTACAGGCAGTGCCAATGCCAGTGGTACCAGTTTTAGCAGCCCGTTAGATTTAACCACGGCATTAAATGATGTCAGCGCCGGGCAAATGATTTTGTTGCAGCCGGGAACTTACAGTATCGCCTACAGTGCCGGGGTGGCTAACACTATCAAGTTGAGCAAATCCGGCAGCAGTGGTGCAGCAATTAATATGGTTGCGGCCGATTGTGGTCGCGCGCAGTTGGATTTCTCTTTTCCTGATCAGGATTGGGTGCAGGACTCCTTCGGTATTTCGCTCACCGGCAGCTATTGGTATTTCAAAGGTATAGAAATTACCCGCGCGGGTTATCAGGGTGTTTATGTCACAGGCGCGCACAATACCTTTGAAAACTGCGCCTTCCACCACAACCGCAATACCGGGCTGGAAATTAACAAAGGCGGTTCCTACACCACCGTCATTAATTCAGATGCCTATCGCAATTACGACCCGAAAAAACTTGGCAGCATGGCCGATGGCTTTGGCCCCAAGCAAACCCAGGGGCCAGGCAATACCTTTATCGGCTGCCGCGCCTGGGAAAACTCCGATGACGGTTTTGATATGTTTGATAGCCCGGAAGCTGTGGTGATTAAAAATTCCTGGGCCTTCCGCAACGGGGTGGATGTCTGGGGTTATGGTGGCTTTGCCGGCAATGGCAATGGCTTTAAATTGGGCGGCAACTCGGTGGTGGCACACAACGAAATTTACAATTCTGTAGCCTTTGATAATCCGTCCAAGGGCTTTGATCAAAACAAC
>CBIMZH010000765.1:0-1626 GCA_966248255.1 uncultured Cellvibrio sp. | reverse complement strand
GGAGCTCTGGATTGCTAAACTGCTAGCAGATGAGCTGGCGGCTTGCGGCTGTGAGTTGCCTGAAGCTTTATTGCTAGCACCTGAGCCACAAGCGTTTAGCAGACCTAGACTCACTAAAATATAAAATGCGCCAGGAACAATCCGGTAGTTTAATAATTTCATCCATCTAACCTTACATTATATTTAATTAAAAAATTTCAACCTGCACTGCTTAGGTTTAAAGCAATTGGTACACACCGACAATCACATTAGGCTTTTCGCCCGCCTTCCATTTAGGCACTTCAAGCGTACCCAAATAAATTGCGTGATTTAAATACTCGTAGGGACTGTTAGCGGGCGCCTCCAGATCTATCACCGAGTAGAAATTCTTTTTGTTCGCCTGATCTGAGCCAATGGAGTCATGAGAAAGCGCGATTGGTCATCTGTATAATGAAACCATCCTGGGTTTTTAGCATGTAGCTAGCCAATAGTTCCGTATCGCCGTCGGTTCTGGTCAATTGAAAATCAGCTCCACCGGCCAGTACAGTTCCCCGGATATTGGCGCCGGCAAAAGTGCCACCGGTTATTGGAATCATGCGCCGCACGCCGTACCTACTCTCGCCCAGCTCGGCAACCTCCCCTATTTCCACTTTTGCATCCCACAGGTGTTTTGCACTAAATGTTTTAACCTTATCCGCGGCAGCTGGTGCCGGCTTGGCCAGCGTTTCCGCCTGAGCCCTGGCAGGAAAAAGCGGCGATATACCAGTTAAAAATACACTGCCTGCCAGAACAATTAAGCCAAGAAATATTGGACGTCTTGTTAAAACGGAAGATTTATCCATGATTTACTCCGATAAATTGAAGCTGCGTAAAAATCGACAGATGCACCATTTAAAATCCAAACCCTGCTCTATTGCTGAGCGGATTTTGCACCCCAAAAAAATTCTTAAATCGATTTACGCTGTGCAAAACCGCAGTGCCATGCCCCTTGATGATTTTTCTTATAAATATCTTTTCACTCGTAAAATTTAATTTATCAACAACCTCTAAATAGATCTCAGCCTGAGCTGAACCCAGGTGTTTTTATTATCTTAATTTTATCTTATAGTTATAGTGACTACTTGTGAAGAGTTAATAGCTAAATTCCATAAGATTCGCCAATAGCCTGGTAGCGCAAAGCAATAATGAAAGAGAGCCCAACTATATGTCGGCGACAAAATTATTCGCTCGCTGATTATCTGCACTGAGTTTGGCCGATTCGGTTGCAGCTCAAGCAGAGCCAGAGCCCAGTGCTCTCAACTATAAAAACACATCGCTAAGTTTTAATGCGCGAGCAAAGGATTTAGTGGCCCAGATGACTCTGGGCGAAAAGATTCCTCAGCTAATAATGACGCACCCGCAATACCAAGGCCGGGGTACGCGACAACAACTGGTGGAATGAGGGCTTAGATGGCGTAGCGGCTGCTGGGGAAGCAACTGCATTTCCTCAAGCTATAGCTATGGTGCTGCCTGGAATGCCCCGCTTCTGTATCAGGTTGCTGAGGTCATCAGTACCGAATTTCGCGCGAAGCACGTTTCCCAGCTGCACAGATATGGTAGCTCGGAGTGGTTTAGGGGGCTAAGTGTGTGGGCCCCGAATTTCAATTT
>CBIMZH010000764.1:0-1634 GCA_966248255.1 uncultured Cellvibrio sp. | reverse complement strand
GTCCGGCCTTATTGGCAATCGCGGCCAGGCCAACTATGCCGCTGCCAAAGCCGGTATTATCGCCGCCAGTAAATCCCTGGCCATAGAGCTGGCCAAGCGCAATATCACCGTCAACTGTGTCGCCCCCGGCTTAATCGAAACCGAGATGGTGGCAGATGCACCCATAGAGGAAGCGCTTAAGCTGATCCCCGCCCAGCGTATGGGCAAGCCGGAGGAGGTCGCCTCCCTGGTGAAATACCTAATGAGCCCTGAGGCTGGCTATATCACCCGCCAGGTGATTTCGGTCAATGGAGGCCTGTGTTAATGAAACGTGTAGTTGTCACCGGCATGGCCGGTATTTCCCCCATAGGCTCCAGCTGGGAAGCTATAAGCGCGCGTCTGCGCAGCGGCGAAACCGGTATTCGCTATATGCCCGACTGGGACAGGTTCAAGGATTTCAACACCCGCCTGGGCGCCCCGGTTACCGACTTTGAAAAGCCCGCGCACTTTAACCGCAAGCTCACCCGCAGTATGGGTCGGGTATCGCTGATGGCCACCGCCGCCACCGAGCGCGCCCTGGCCGATGCCGGATTGCTCGGCGACGAATCCATTAAAGATGGCCGTATGGGTGTGAGCTACGGCTCCTCGGTGGGCAGCACAGATGCCATTGCCGACTTTGGCCAGATGCTGCTCAACAACGATGGCAGCCAGCTCAATGCCAACTCCTATCTGAAAATGATGGGCCATACCACGGCGGTGAATATTGGTGTTTTCTTCCAACTCAAAGGCCGCATTATCACCACCTCCAGCGCTTGCACCTCGGGCAGCCAGGGTATTGGCTATGCCTATGAGGCGATTAAATTCGGCAAGCAGAAGCTGATGGTTGCCGGTGGCGCCGAAGAGCTATGCCCCACCGAAGCGGCGGTATTCGATACTCTGTTTGCCACCAGCACCCGCAACGATGCGCCCCAGACTTCTCCGCGCCCCTTTGACAGTCAGCGCGATGGCCTGGTGATTGGCGAGGGTGCCGGTACTTTAATTCTGGAAGAGCTGGAACACGCCCAGGCGCGCGGCGCGCGTATCTACGCCGAGCTGATTGGCTTTGGCACCAATACCGATGGCACCCATGTCACCCAGCCGCAATCGGATACCATGCAGCTGGCAATGCAGATGGCGCTGGACGATGCGCAACTGGCGCCCAGCGATATCGGCTATATCAGCGCCCATGGCACCGCCACCGACCGCGGCGATGTGGCCGAGAGCCACGCCACTCACGCGCTCTTTGGCAAGAGCACCCCGATCAGCGCCTTCAAGAGTTTTACCGGCCACACCCTGGGTGCCTGCGGCGCACTGGAGGCCTGGGTGGCCATAGAAATGATGCGCGAAGGCTGGTTCCACGGCACCGCCAACCTGGAAACTCAGGACCCGGAATGTGCAGAGCTGGACTATTTGACCGGCGCCGGCCGCGCGCTGCAAACCGACATAGTGATGAGCAACAATTTCGCCTTTGGCGGGATTAATACTTCGCTGATTTTCAAACGCTGGGCGGATTAATTCCGCCCGTTTTTCCCCTGGATCTACCCTGTTTTTTAAAACCTGCTTTTTAAACCTGCGCTATTAACAAGGAGTTAATTATGTTGTTACGTTCATTGATC
>CBIMZH010000763.1:0-1638 GCA_966248255.1 uncultured Cellvibrio sp. | reverse complement strand
ACCACCAAAACTCACCGGTACATCCACTTCGCCAGCGCCTAATTTTGGTTTGCGTAAGGGATTGGACGCTAGAGCTTTTACACCCAATTTAATTTGCGCCAGATCATCCAGGTCACGCACACAGCCATTAATGATTACACCCTGCCAGCCATTTTTAACGGCAAGGTCAGCCATGATATCGCCCATTAGCGCGCAGCGTTTGGAGCCACCGCCATCCACTACCAGCACCTTGCCGGTGCCATCCTGCTCCAGTTGTTGCCAGATTTTGGAGTTGTCTTCAAAACATTTTACTGTGGCAATAATTCCGCAAAAACTTGGCTGACCGCCGTAGTCCTGCATAATTGGCTCCAGCACCTGCAGGCTGACACTCGCATCTTCCGCACGGGCATCGCAAATATCCGGGGTGGAAAAACTTTGCATGGTTTAATCCTGCTTCTTAAATAATATTTGCCATTTTATGGCAGGGATTTTAGCCATTGACCCAGCGCCTCACGCTCCTGGTCAGTGATATGGGTGAAGTTGCCCAGCGGCATATCCTTCACCTGCACCGCGCGGGTATAAATGCGCGGCGCAGCCTGTTTTATTTGTGCCAGGTTATCCAGCTGCAAATTGGCCGGGGCAACGGTAAACATAGGCGAGCTGGGCGACTGGCTGTGGCAGGCGGCGCAGTGTTGATGCACCAGCTCCAGTGCTTGCACATCGCTTAATAGACTTGGTGACTCTGAGTTTTCTGCAGCGACTACTGGCGATTCAACCGCAACAGACGCAGTTGTGTCAGCGATTTGTTCAACAGTCACGTCTGCCTTAACAGCGGGAGCCTCTGCTTGCTGTGCAAACAGCTGACGCGGGAATTGCAGATAAGCCACCAGCACAACAAAAGCCAACGCCGCAGAGACCAAAACCCAGGGGCGATAAACACCTCTGTGACGCAAATTAAAAAAGTGGCGCAACCACAAACCAATCACAAATAACACCGGCAGCAACAGCCAGAGCGGACCTTTGGCGGTGACAAAACCAAAGTGGCTGCCGAGCATAATAAAAATAATCGGCAGGGTGGCGTAGTTGTTGTGTACGGACCTTAGCTTGGCCATTAAGCCTGGCGTTGGCTCGGGCACGCGCCCGGCAGCGACCTCATTCACCATATAGCGCTGTGCGGGAATAATGCAGCGAAACACATTGCCCGCCATGCAGGTGCCTATAGCGGCGCCCACATGAATAATGGCGGCGCGCTGCTGCAGATACATCCCTAACACCCAGGCATCCAGCGCCATTAGCGCCAGCATGGCCAATAAAAATAAACGCGGGCGATGAATGAGCGGTGTGCGACAGAGGCCGTCATATACCAGCCAAACGGCGGCAATGCTGGCGATGGCGAGAGCAATAGCTGCGCTGCGACTTAGGTCGGATTTGTCTGGCGCCAGCAGATAAATATCGGCGCCCACATAATAGAGCAGACTGAGCAGCAGTGCGCCAGTCATCCAGGTGGTGTAGGCCTCCCACTTAAACCAGTGCAGCGGCTCGGGAATTTGCTCAGGGCCATTGCGGTATTTAAACACCTCGTAAAAACCGCCACCGTGCACGGCAAACAACTGGCCGCCATAGCCCTTGGCTTGCAGGTTTTCATTGGGTTTTTGCAGG
>CBIMZH010000762.1:0-1645 GCA_966248255.1 uncultured Cellvibrio sp. | reverse complement strand
GGCACAAAACAATCAGCTGGACCTGGAGCAACAACAGGCACAGCTGGAGGCCTGGCAGGCGCAATGGCCCAACCACCCGGCTCAGGCCGATCTTCCCGAAGATCTGCGTTTGCTGCAAAGCCTGATCGCCCAACAGCCGCGTCAAATCGCCCTGCTTCTGCCCCAGCAAGGTAAATTAGCCGAAGCCGGGCAAGCGGTTAGCGACGGTTTTTTTGCCGCCTACTATCAGGCCCAGAGCAAAGGTCGCCGCCTGCCAGAGGTGCGCCAGTACGACAGCACCGGCGACATAATTGCCGCCTACCAAAAAGCCGTAGCGGAAGGCGCGCAGCTGGTTATTGGCCCGCTCGATAAAGAAAAAGTCAGTGAGCTCGGCCTGCTTGGCAGTTTCTCGGTGCCCCTGCTTACACTCAACTATACAGAGCTGCCGCCAGATGGCCCGCTGGCCAATTTTTATCAGTTTGGCCTGGCGGTAGAAGATGAAGCGCGCCAGGTGGCCCGCCGCGCCTATGGCGATGGCCACCGCCAGGCCATGGTGCTGATTCCCGAACAGGAGTGGAGCCAGCGCAGTGCCCGCGCCTTTGAAGAAGAGTGGGTCAAACTGGGCGGCACAGTGGTAAGCCGCAGCCAATTTAAACCGGGCAGCAACTACTCCAATCTGGTTAAGGCATCGCTGTTAATCGATGAAAGCCGCGAGCGCGCCGCCGAGCTCAACAATCTATTGGGCAAACTGGAGTTCAACCCCCGCAGCCGCGGCGATGTCGATATGATTTTCCTTATCGCCAACCCGGCACAGGCACGCCAGATCAAGCCAACCTTTGCATTCCATTTCGCAGGGCAAATCCCCATTTACGCCACCAGCCAGGTTTACTCCGGCGAAGCCAACCCCAAAGCCGACCGCGACCTGAGCGGTGTGCGCTTTGATACCATGCCCTGGCTGTTTGACAACACCAGCCCAGAGAAAATGGCGGTGCGCTCTGCCAGTAAAACCGCAGCGGTATACGACCGTTTACAGGCGCTGGGCGTTGACGCCTTCCGCCTTTACGCCCGCCTGCCGCAATTGGCTCAAGCAGAGCAAATGCGCATCTACGGTGCCACAGGCGCGCTGCATATGCAGGCGGATGGTCGCATAGAGCGCGAACAACTCTGGGCGCGCTTTCGCGATGGCGTCGCCCAGCCACTGCCGATGGTCGTCAGCGACGAATAACCCCTTACATGTGGTTTCGCAAACCTACTCCAGCCCAAGCTAACCGCGGCGAAACCGCCGAAGCCAGCGCCGAGCGCTATTTGCGCGCGCGCGGGCTGGAGAGCGTTTGCAAAAACTATCGCGCCCGCACCGGTGAAATTGATTTGATTATGCGCCAGGGCGATACCCTGGTATTTGTTGAGGTGCGCCTGCGCAGCCACAGAGGTTTTTCCTCCGCCGCCGAGAGTGTTAATCTGCGCAAACAGCAAAAATTAATTAACACGGCGCAACTTTATTTACAGCAACACCAACTGCTGGAATCCCAAGCCTGCCGTTTTGATGTGATTGCCATTAATCACCTAGAAGCCAAAGACACTGATATAGATTGGATTATTGGCGCCTTCGAGGCCTGAGCACACCAAACTACACCCCCACCTAAGAGTAAGTTTTATGGAGCAGCGG
>CBIMZH010000761.1:0-1649 GCA_966248255.1 uncultured Cellvibrio sp. | reverse complement strand
GCCTGTTTCGAGATTGAGAATATGGGTGGTAATCGCGGCTTTGGTCATACAAGGTTTACTCTGCAATAGTCGCCTTATTCAGAATCAGGCGGGATCAAATAGTTTGGTCAGGCGCAGGCGGGTAATTTCACCCTGTTCGCGCGCGCCGTTAATCAACTCAAGGGGGCGCGAATTTCCAATTCGCTGCCGGAGCAAAGCCAACATTTCCTCAGCGGACTTGCCACTGGCGCAGACAATAAAAATAAATCCGTTTTTAGCTTCGTACTCCAGATTGAGCTGATACAACGCCTGAATCACCGCTTCACTTGCCTGCAATACCTGACCCTGCTCTTGAGTCGCACGACCAGCGTAGCGCGAGCGCAAGAGTTCAATATCGCCAATGCGCGCATGACCGGAAAAAGCCTCCAGAATTTCCGCCTCATTCGCTCGCAGCCAAACTTGAGCGGCGCGAGCCTGCAGCGCATCGACACTGACAAAGGGGCGCCCGGCACTGACCGCTTCAGCCCAGGTTTGGCAGTGGCAACAGCCATAGAGGGCACTGACAGCATCCACAGCGGGCAAAAAATTAAATTCGTCTAATCGCATCTAAGCGCTACTCACACAAAATATGGGTTGCTTGTCTGGCCTGTAACAGACCTTTTATTTCGCGCCATGAGCTTGATTGTGCGCGAGCATCGGGGCCATTCTGGTAATAGAGGCTTTGCAATTGCGCCGCAATGGAAACCGCCACTTCCATGGGCAATTTGCCTTTTACTTCGGGCAGACCAATGGGGCTGTACATCTTCTCGATGGCCATACGGCTAAAACCGGCATCGCTTAAACGTTTGCGGAAGCGCAGCGCTTTGGTTTGCGAGCCAATTAGCCCCAAATAGCCCCAGTTTTTTTCCGGCCCGCTGCGCAAAAGCTCGCTGCACAGCGAAAAATCCAAGGCGTGGTCGTGGGTAAAAATAACGGACCAAGTTTGCTCCGGTAATGCGGCTATCGCCTGCACAGGGTCGGTGTGAAATTCATAGCGGCAATTGGCGGGCAATGCCTGGGTCATTAATTCCGGGCGGTTGTCGATCACGCGCACCTGACAGGGCAACCCCGCGAGAATCGTTACCAGCGATTGGCACACATGACCCGCACCAAAGAGCGCAATTTGCCAGGCGCAGGCGGCAAAGGATTCAAGCATTACTGTGACATTGCCACCGCAACATTGGGCGGCTTCAGCGGCAAGCGGAATGGCTTTTAGCAGCTGACAATTTTTATTTTGGGCAATCAGTTCACGCGCCTGTTGCACCAATAAGAACTCCAGCTGACCACCGCCAATAGTGTCGTAGGTGGTATCGGCAGTGATCACCATTTTGCTGCCGCCATCGCGCGGCGTTGAGCCCTGAGTATTAATCACAGTGGCAATCACATAGGCAGCACCTGCTTGTTGGCAGTGCGCTATTGCCCTCGACCAATTGAGTAATGCCATGGCTATTGCTCCTCATTAAAAGCAGCGCAGTCTTGCAGCGCCCAAAACACACGCTCGGGTGTTGCCGGCGTATCCAGGCGCGGGCTGAATTGATAATTGGTGGTGCTACTGCAGGCATCGCGCAAGGCAGCCCATACCGCAATCGCCAACATCAAGGGCGGCTCGCCCACTGCCTTGGATAGGTGGA
>CBIMZH010000760.1:0-1650 GCA_966248255.1 uncultured Cellvibrio sp. | reverse complement strand
GCTGTGGCCTTTAACGCCGAGCAGCAAGAGGTGGCGCGCACCCAGGTGGAAACCACCGGGCCAGCGGTAAGCCTGGATTTGGTGGCGGATCGCGCGAGCCTTGCCAATGACGGTCGCGATGCCATGCCCATCACAGTGCGTGCACTGGATGCCCAGGGTCGCCAAGTACCTCTGGCCTCAGATAAGTTTGCTATCAGTGTCACTGGCGCAGGCAAGCTGATTGGCCACGGCAATGGTGATCCAACTTCTCATGAAGATGAAAAAGGCATGAGCCGCAGCCTGTTCCACGGCTTGGCACAGCTGATTGTGCAGTCCCGGGCGGGAAGCACTGGCAGCCTGCAAATTAGCGTAACCGCGCCTGGGCTCAAGTCAGCGCAGCTGAGCATTCCGGTTAGGCCTGCTGCGGCTATCCCCTCGGTGGCCAAAGCCCAGGTGGTTAGCCTATTACACGATTGGCGCATAGCCCCGGCCAGTGTCCAGCGTCCGGACCCAAATCAGCAGGTGGCAGACAATGATATGAACACCTGGGGCTGGGGTCAGGTGCCCACTACGGAGATAGGCTTGGGGTTGGAAAATTTTCCGACAAATACGGATGCCAAACCCAGCAGTTGGCACCTGTTCCGCACCAGTTTTACCCCGCGCCAGGACCTGGCTAACGGCAAAGGCCATATACGATTTCGCCAAATAACCGGTCGCGCTGAAATCTGGTTGGACGGCAAGCTTATAGGTCAAAAAACGATTAGCGCGCCAGGGGAAATAATTGTTGGTTTGCCCGCCGGCCAGGGGCGGCGCCAGCTAAATGTGCTAATCAGCGCAGATCCGGAACAGAAGGTGGGTATAGAGGGACTGGTGATAATCGAACCCGGGAATTAACACAATCGGAATAAGCGTCGATAGCGCTTACACTCAGTGTTCCTGTTTGTCGCTTAGATTAATAATTTTCAGTAAATTCAATGGGTTAATTTAAGCGCCAAAAATGGCACTTAAATTGCTGAGCTTCCTGTGCTTCCAGAGTCGGGCGACTCTGGGGTCAATTCTTGGAGATGTAAATAAAATGAGGAATGTCTGGAAAGCTTGTGCACTGATAAGTCTGATGGGCTGTTGGTCTGGCTTTGCAACTGCTGGCGTAATTCAATGTGAACCGAGCAACCAGCGGGTGGCAACACTGGGTGATGCCATTGAGTGTAAAACGGCAAATTCGATCAACATTAATTCATCAGATCGACTGAATAGTGTTATGGGTACCAGCTATAACTGGCTAAAAGAGGGCGAGCTAACAGCGGCAGGGACGAATGACCTGTTTAAAGTTACTGCTGATAGCTGGGGGACAGATGTTAAAGGTACGTGGTACATAGATGCGTCTTTCTGGACAATGTATTCCACTGCCGTTATCACCATGCACGTTGGTGAGGGTGGTGGTAACCCTGATGCCTTCGCCTGGTTGATTACACCAGGTCAAATCTCGGGTGATTTCACCTATAAGCGTACGAGTGGCGGAGGCGGCGGCCTTTCCAATCTGTTTCTCTTTGGTACAGGTACACCTACTAACGTACCTGAAGCTAACCCGTTGATGCTGCTGTTGATTGGTCTGGCGTCCTTACTGCTCGCACGCAGACGCGCCAAGTAAGTAATACCCTAATTAGTTGCGAG
>CBIMZH010000759.1:0-1650 GCA_966248255.1 uncultured Cellvibrio sp. | reverse complement strand
CGCAAAAAGGCCTCGGGCACGGCGCGAAACAGACTGGCGACTTTGATCTCGTTTACGCTGTTAAGCTAGTTGACATGCACCAGGGAGATAAAGTGGTGCTGGCCCAGGGCGTGTTGGATGACCTTGATTTTGTTGTCAAAGCTCACTCGTGCCAGCGGTGGGGCGTTGCGCATCGACTGGTTTTTCATCTCCATGGTGTAGTCGTAAAGCGCGGCATCGCTGCGCACCTGGTGGGCATCCGGGTAGCGCTTAAGCAAAACTTCGCCGAGGCGTTGCTCCTGCACCAGTTTTTCCACTTGCTCGATAATGCTGGCTGGATAGCCCTGAAGATATTTTTGGATGGCCATGGCTGGGAGTTTGGCTGCAAGTGGTTGGGGAGGGGATTTTAGCGGTTCGCGGCCATCGGGCAAGCGGCTAAATCGCCTGGTTTGTCAGGGGTTGCGCCTGGGTGATGACAGTATGAGCGGGATTCCTGTCGTGGATGAATGATTTGCGTGGCGGCAATTTGAGCCGCTGGTGTACAATGCGCGCCTAAATTTTTCCCCCTTCCCATTAACACGGCGGCCAACCCTGGCCTGCTGGTCAATTCAGGACTTATCTATGTTTGACAAAAACCAAACACTTGCCTCCTTTGATCCGGATATTTGGGCTTCCATCGAAAGCGAAGGTCGCCGTCAGGAAGAGCACATTGAGCTGATCGCCTCGGAAAACTACACCAGCCCGCTGGTGATGGCGGCCCAGGGTACCAAGCTGACCAACAAGTATGCCGAAGGCTACCCAGGCAAGCGCTACTACGGTGGTTGCGAGTATGTAGATACCACTGAAGCTCTGGCCATTGAGCGCGCCAAAGAGCTGTTCGGCGCTGACTATGCCAACGTTCAGCCTCACTCGGGCTCGCAGGCCAACAATGCGGTTTACGCTGCCCTTTGTGCCCCAGGCGATACCGTGCTGGGTATGAGTCTGGCTCACGGTGGTCACCTGACCCACGGCGCCAAAGTAAACTTCTCCGGTAAGGTGTATACCGCGGTTCAGTACGGCCTGAACCCCGAAACTGGCCTGGTCGACTACGACGAAGTTGAGCGCCTGGCGCTGGAGCACAAGCCAAAAATGATCGTGGCTGGCTTCTCTGCTTACTCACAAGTAATGGATTGGCAGCGTTTCCGCGATATCGCCGACAAAGTGGGCGCCTACCTGTTTGTGGATATGGCTCACGTAGCTGGCCTGGTGGCTGCCGGTGTATACCCCAACCCAGTGCAAATCGCTGACGTTACCACTTCTACTACCCACAAAACCCTGCGCGGTCCACGTGGCGGTATCATTCTGGCCAAGGCCAACGAAGAGATCGAGAAGAAACTGAATTCAGCCGTATTCCCCGGCGGTCAGGGCGGCCCTTTGATGCACGTTATCGCGGCTAAAGCGGTGAGCTTCAAAGAAGCTATGACCCCAGAGTACAAGGCTTACCAGCAACAAGTGGTAGTTAACGCCAAGGCTATGGCCAAAACCTTTATTGAGCGCGGTATTAAAATTGTTTCCGGCGGCACTGAAAACCACCTGATGCTGGTTGACCTGATTGGCAAATCCTACTCTGGTAAGGATGCTGACGAGGCTCTGGGTAAAGCGCACATCACTGTGAACAAAAACGCTGTACCT
>CBIMZH010000758.1:0-1667 GCA_966248255.1 uncultured Cellvibrio sp. | reverse complement strand
CCGCCGCCTTTGGCATGCTCTGGACCGCAGTGAAATCCGGCAAACCCTGGATGGGCATAGTTAAAAACCGCTGTAAAAACGGCGACCATTACTGGGTGGATGCCTATGTCACACCGCTGCGCCAAAACGGCCAAATCTATGGCTATGAATCTGTACGGGTAAAAGCTGACGAATCAATCATCAAACGTGCTGAAGCCGTTTATAGCCGTATAAATCAGGGCAAATCCCCCTACTCGCTCGCTGAAAAAATCTGGGGCACCTGGAGCCACAGCCTGCTTATCGCAGTAGCCAGCTATTTGCTCAGTGCCGGCGGCCTCGCCCTGGCCGGTGAATTTTCGTCGACGCTGGCCGCGCTCCTGGTTCCACTCTCACTGGTTCTGGGTGGTTTGCATCACTGGTTTACCCTGGCCCGCATTGCACCCGCCCTGGCAGAAGCCCGCAGCGTAATTGAAGACGGCCTGGCCAGTTATATCTATACCGGCCGCTGCGATGCCCTGGGTGAAATCCAATTTGCGCAATTAGCGATTAAAGCGAGATTGCGCACGGCGCTGGGGCGTTTTCGCGAATCGGCGGTGGAGCTGTACAACAAAGCCGATGCCACCCAGCAGCAGGCGCGCAAGGTGTACATGGGTATGCACGAACAGCAACAGGAAACCGCCAGCGTCGCTGGCGCTATGCAGCAAATGGCCTTAGCCGTACATGAAGTGGCCGAAGGTGCCAATCAGACCTCGGTAGCCACAGGCTCAGCCATTAAAGAAGTAAACCAGGGCCACAAGGTAATCGAAGGTGCAAAAACAGCGATAGACAACCTATCGCAGACCGTGGGCGATTTGGGCAAGGTGTTACAACAACTCTCCGAGGACTCAGGTCAAATTGCCAGCGTGGTGGATGTAATTCGCGGTATTGCCGAGCAAACCAACCTGCTGGCCTTAAACGCCGCCATTGAAGCCGCTCGCGCCGGTGAGCAGGGTCGCGGCTTTGCCGTGGTTGCCGATGAGGTGCGCTCACTCGCCCAGCGCACCCAGGAGTCAACTGGCCATATTCAGGAGATCATCAGCAATCTATCCAAGGCCACCCATGCCGCCAGCGACAATATGGAAAACTGTTTGAAAATGGCCGGCCTGAGCGTTAACGAAATGAATAACGTCCGCTCTGCACTGGGCGCCATAGCGGACTCAGTCAGTGCTATTGACAATATGTCCCATCAGATTGCCGCCGCCGCGGAAGAGCAATCCAGCACCGCAACTGAAATTGAACGCAACACCAGCACCATTGCCAGCATCTCCGGGCAAACGCAAACTGAAGTGCAGATCGCCGACGATCTGACCCATGAGTTAACCGAGTTGTCACAGCATCAACGGGATTTAATTATTAGGTTTAATTAACCCGGCTTTTTACCCCAAGGCGAAATAAATACGCCAGATTTACCCCGAGAATGCAGGAATTTTTCCTGCATTTTCTTTATCCTACTCGCAATAAATTTGATTTTTTGTGGACTCTTCATGGTTGACCTCCAATCCCTTACCGGCGAACAACTGCTGGAATCCGATCGCGAACATGTTTGGCACCCCTATACCTCCTTTCTCAACCCGGGCCCTATGACCCCGATCAAGCGCGCTCAGGGTGTTTACCTTGAGACATTTGACGGACGCAAATTAATTGATGGC
>CBIMZH010000757.1:0-1667 GCA_966248255.1 uncultured Cellvibrio sp. | reverse complement strand
AGAGCTGCTGGGGCGCATCAGAGTTAAGCCGACCATTGTCGAATCCTGGGGGGAGTTTCTCGATTCCCCCACCAGCCTGGCCATCACTATCGCCCCCCTGGACCAGGGCCTGCTACTGCAGGAGCCGCGCATTGCACTAATTGCAGAGTCGCAGCTTTTTGGCGAGCGAGTACAGCAGCAGCGCCGCCGCAAGCAGGCGCAAGACAACGCCGATATGGTGGTGAAAAACCTCACCGAGCTTAAAATCGGTGCGGCAGTGGTGCATATAGATCACGGTGTCGGTCGCTATCGCGGCCTGGAAACCATCACCATCGACAACCAGACCAATGAATTCCTCACCCTGGAATACGCTGACGAAGCCAAGCTTTATGTGCCGGTCACCAGCCTGCATTTAATTAGCCGCTACGGTGGCGCCGAAGATGATCTGGCGCCGCTGCACAAATTGGGTAGCGAATCCTGGCAAAAAGCGAGGCGCAAAGCCGCCGAACAAATCCGTGATACAGCCGCCGAACTTTTGGAAGTTTATGCGCGCCGCGCCGCACGCAAAGGCTTTGCCTTTCCCGACCCACAAACCGCTTACGAAGCCTTTGCCGCGAGTTTCCCCTTTGAAGAAACGCCGGACCAGCAGCGGGCCATTGAGTCGGTTATTAAAGACATGCTTTCGCCCAAGCCGATGGATCGCCTGGTCTGTGGCGATGTTGGCTTTGGTAAAACTGAAGTGGCCATGCGCGCAGCCTTTGTTGCCAGTCACGCCGGTCGCCAGGTGGCGATACTTGCCCCTACTACCCTGCTTGCCCAGCAGCATTACGAATCCCTAAAAGACCGCTTTGCCGACTGGCCGATTACTGTTGAGGTACTCTCTCGCTTTCGCACCACCAAAGAAGTGAATGCCGTTATCGAGCGAATTGGCGAAGGCAAGGTAGATATAGTGGTGGGCACCCACAAGTTGCTATCGCCGGATATCAAATTTAAAAACCTCGGCCTACTGATTATCGATGAGGAGCATCGCTTTGGTGTGCGCCAAAAAGAGCAGATCAAATCTCTGCGCGCTGAGATTGATATTCTCACCCTCACCGCCACACCAATTCCACGCACCTTAAATATGTCCATGGCAGGCATTCGCGACCTGTCGATCATCGCCACACCGCCGGCGCGCCGCCTCTCGGTAAAAACCTTTGTTCGCCAGTACGATGAAGCCACCATTAAAGAGGCAATACTGCGTGAAATTCTACGCGGCGGTCAGGTTTATTATCTGCACAACGAAGTGGATACCATTGAAAAAACCGCGCGCGATTTGCAAACACTTATTCCGGAAGCGCGCATTGCGGTGGGCCACGGCCAGATGCGCGAGCGCGACCTGGAGCGAGTGATGTCGGATTTTTATCACAAGCGCTTTAACATAATGGTGTGCACCACCATTATCGAAACCGGCATCGACATCCCCAGCGCCAACACCATTATTATCAACCGCGCCGATAAATTTGGCCTGGCGCAATTGCACCAGCTGCGCGGCCGCGTCGGCCGCTCGCACCACCAGGCCTATGCGTATTTGTTAACACCGGATCGCCGCTCCATGACCGACGATGCCGAGAAGCGCCTGGAGGCCATCAGCGCCGCCGAAGACCTAGGCGCAGGCTTTACCCTGGCCACCTACGATATGGAAATTC
>CBIMZH010000756.1:0-1671 GCA_966248255.1 uncultured Cellvibrio sp. | reverse complement strand
CTACCCTGGGTAAGCGCGCCAGTGTGGCGGTGTCCTATATAGGTAAAATCAAAACCACCCTGCAGATGACGGCCATCATAGTACTGCTGGCGGATCTTCCCTGGGCATGGGTAACCTATGTGGGTTATGTGGCGCTGGCGGGTGCGGCAGCGCTCACCCTCTGGTCCATGGTGATCTACCTCAAGGCTGCCTGGCCGCATATGCTGTTTACCCAGGAGCGAGAATAATCAGCTTTTGAGCGCTGTGTTCAGCTTTTGAGCGACAGCTAAAAAACCTCGCTATCTCGTTGATAAAACACTAGGATTTTTAAAAAGACTCCGATAGAATTGCGGCCTCTCGAAAAGGCGCGATAGCAAAGCGGTTATGCTCTGGATTGCAAATCCAGCTAGTCCGGTTCGACTCCGGATCGCGCCTCCATTTTCCCTCCTTGTAGCGAGTTAATCGCACAGCACTCAGCCCGAGTGGTGAAATCGGTAGACACAACAGATTTAAAATCTGTCGACCTTTGGGTCGTGCCGGTTCAAGTCCGGCCTCGGGCACCATGTACTATTTCCAGCAAATCCCACAACGTCTCAAAACCCGCGCAAACACTGGGTTTTTATAGGTTTTTCGTCTCTAGGCGTCCCAGGAAGTCCCATTGAAGCCCGTGCATTATGGGGGCATAATTGGGGGCATAAATCTGGAGGCGAAAATGGCGATTAATAAGCTCACTGAAGTCGCGATTAAGAAAGCTAAGTCAAAAGATAAGCCCTATAAGCTATCTGATGGCGGTGGTATGTATTTGGAGGTTATGCCCAATGGCTCCAAATATTGGCGAATGAAATACCGCTTTGGTGGAAAAGAAAAACGTCTCGCTTTCGGTGTTTATCCTTTAATTTCGCTTGCTTCTGCGCGTGAAAAAGTACGACTCGCAAAACTTCAGCTAATTGAAGGTGTTGATCCTGGCGAGCTTAAAAAACAAGAAAAGCTGCAAAAGCGATTTGCCTCATTAAATACTTTTTCTGCAATTGCCGCTGAGTTTATTAAGAAGAAAGAAATCGAAGGTGCTGCAGCTGTAACCCTCGATAAACTCAAGTGGATAGTTGAGCAAAAACTAGCCCCTTATATCGGCAGTACTCCTGTTTCGGAAATATCCTCGGCGAAGCTGCTAGTGCCTTTGCGGCAAATTGAAGCGGAAGGTTTACATGAGACCGCCAATAGAGCCAAAAGAGTTGCGGGCCAAGTTATGCGTTACGCAGTGGGTCTTGGTTTGGCTGATAGAGATCCGTCCCTAGATCTAAAGGATGCTTTGGTGGTTGCTAAGGCTAATCATCGGGCTGCAGTTACTGACCCCAAAGAGCTGCGCAAGCTCCTCATCAGTATGGATAGTTATAGCGGTACACCAGAAATCAGGGCAGCGCTAAAACTCACGCCAATGCTCTTCCAGCGTCCCGGTGAGATTCGTC
Organism: uncultured Cellvibrio sp.; assembly: GCA_966248255.1. Classification (GTDB taxonomy): domain Bacteria; phylum Pseudomonadota; class Gammaproteobacteria; order Pseudomonadales; family Cellvibrionaceae; genus Cellvibrio. The sequence goes on along the minus strand of CBIMZH010000756.1, from coordinate 226 downwards.
AGATGGAGTGGGCGGAGATCGATTGGGAAAATGAGTATTGGGAGATTCCGGCTGACAAAATGAAGATGCGCTCAGCTCACATAGTGCCGTTACCAAAGCAGGCGTTAGAGATATTGAGAGCGCTTGAGCCAATTACCGGAAGAGGGCGCTACGTCATGCCCAGCGCGCAGCGAGGCGGTCGCCCAATGTCTGAAAATGGGGTCCGTACAGCTCTAAGGGCTTTGGG
>CBIMZH010000755.1:0-1671 GCA_966248255.1 uncultured Cellvibrio sp. | reverse complement strand
CCTTCAGATACAGCATTAACAGCCATCACAAATTTGCGAATTAACTCTGGCGGCACGACAAGCTGCAGCAAGCGATCTCCGCTCAAGCCGGACAGCTTTGCCATAACTCCAGAATCACTGTCGTTTAGTGCAGGCAAAGGCTCAGCTTCAACTACAGGTTGAGGCGGCTCGTAAACCGTTATGGGAGGTTGCTGGACCTCTGGTTCAGGTGCCACAACAGGAGCCACTACCGGGGCTACCACTGAGGTGGTTTGCGGTTGGGATTTGCGCTGCTGCAGCAACCAAAATGCCGCCCCTACAAACGCGATTGCAACTGCTACCACGACCCACAGACTGGCTGATGACTTTTTAGAAGAGCGGGGATATTCAGACATAAAGTTTCCTTGGGGGCATTAAACCTGGCAAAGATTATGAACGATTCAATTGCAGGACAATAGGGTTGCAGGCAGATATAAATGCGCCATTTCCGCCAATCCAACAAATTGAAAACCTTCACCAGGCTCCAACCTTAGCTATGCTTTTTAACCCCTATATAGAAAGCACAGCAAAAATATGTGGCAGTATCAGGTATGGTTACTCTGTCGCCAGGGAGAAATACGAGGCTTTTATACGCAGAAAGAGTAGCCAAATTGACTTGCCTCAATTGCCTGCCCCAAACAAATAAGGTATTCTTGTTAATAATCACTCTCATTTGCGCCTAGTAAGCGTTTTCCTATGAATACAGCCGTATTTCCCTCAGAACTTCACACCTCTTTCAGGCTGGATCAGTGTCAGAAAGGCGCTCAAGTTCGCGTTGTCGAACTCCTGCCGCAACCGGGATTTGGTGACCAGGACCCTCAGGTTGGGCTGCGTCTCAAAGAGCTGGGGTTTCTCCCCGGCGCACTCCTCAAAGTAATTGGATTTGGGCTGTTTGGCGGCGACCCTCTCGCTGTTCAGGTAAACGGCACCAAATTTGCCCTTCGCCGTGCCGAAGCTGCCAAAGTAGGTGTAGAGCTAGTCGTCGGCACCAACAGGTAACTGCATGTCTGCTCCTCTAAGGTTTGCGCTAATTGGCAACCCCAATTGCGGTAAAACATCGCTCTTTAATCGCCTCACCGGTGCCCGTGCCAAGGTAGCCAATTATCCTGGTGTAACTGTCGAGCGCCGCTCGGGCATGATCAATGGCTTAAGCCAAGCCAGCGAACTCCTGGACCTCCCCGGCACCTACAGCCTGTTTGTCACCTCGCCCGACGAGCAGGTGGCGCGCGACATTATTCTTGGTCAAGTTGCCGGCGAAGCGCGCCCCGATGTACTTATCGCGGTAGTAGATGCCACCAACCTGCGCCTGGGCCTGCGCCTGGTATTAGAGCTGTGCAGTCTGAATCGCCCTATGATTCTGGCCCTTAACCAGATGGATGCCGCCCGTCAACGCGGTATCAGCATAGATGTAGCCGGCCTCTCCCGCGCCATAGGCATCCCCATTGTTGAAACCGTAGCGGTCAATAGCCAGGGGGTTTCTGGCCTTAAAAAGTTACTGGACAGCTACACCCAGCAAAAATCCCATATTGATGGTGCCCAGCTGCTAACCCTGAGCGATCGCCAGGAATCGGTTGAGGCCATTTATCAAAGGATTGAAAGCCTGATTAAGGACTATGTTGAGCAGCCAGATCAGTTGCCTGCCTGGCAGGATCG
>CBIMZH010000754.1:0-1675 GCA_966248255.1 uncultured Cellvibrio sp. | reverse complement strand
CTTCGTTTTGGCAAACCTATGGCCAGGCTGTTATCAGCATGCATGTGGGCGAAGGACAGGGCGATCCAGATGCATTTGCCTGGTTAATTACTCCAGGCACCTTGACCGGGACTTTTTCCTATAACGATAAGGATGGCAGAGGCGGCGGCCTGTCTAACCTTTTCCTCTTCGGTACAGGTACTCCCACTGAAGTGCCAGAAGCTAACCAGCTGATGCTGCTGTTGATTGGTATGGCGTCCTTACTGCTGGCACGCAGACGCGCCAAGTAAGCAATACCCTAATTAGTTGCGAGTGATTAAAAGAATCTGCCGGGCTACTTAAAAGCACAATGCTTAAAAGGCCGCTTGAATATTCAGGCGGCCTTTTTTATTGCCGCTAAGTTAAAGAAAGTGAAATTGAACGTGCTTGAATGGTCAGGGCGGCCAGGCCCCTCGCGCAGCTGACGCTGAGTGAGTTGTCTGGCCGCTTGACGTATGGCCTTGGTGGATTTTTGGTGCGCGCCGCCCTTGCTCATAATGGGGTGAAACGCATGGCCGTTGCGGCGCTGCTGTTTTTGCCCCTGGCGCGGGGCCTTGGTATTTTTCATTGCTAGTCTCCGTTGGTTTGCCTTTAAGGTGCAGGTGGGTTTACATCTGTGAATCAGTTTTTGACGCAACAACAAAAAAGCCCTGATCAGTTTCCCGATCAGGGCTTTTGCCTGGCTGGGAAGGTATAACGCCATACCTTCCGAGTTGATGACTCAAAAGGTGTTAAAAGCGAGTGGTCACCGGATAAAACATCATTGCGTGCTCCGCTGTTGCTACAGCCAGGTTGGGGGGTTAAATTCAGGGCGAAAATAACTGCCGTTTAAGTGGTGCGCGATAATACGCCGATTTTTTGTACTGTCAATTATGCCGCGCTGCAACAACAAAGTTCCCAATAATATGGCTCTTGTGGTCGAGTGACATAAAACTGTATTCTCTGGCGAGTAGGATTAAAAATTTCCATCTGTTGCCTGTGGCTAGCTGAGCACTGGTAGCCCCAGTTGCGAGAGAGTGTCCTGTGCCAGAATTAGTAGAAATCCCCAGCAAGCAAACCTATCCCTGTTACGGCATTTGGCTGTACAAAGAATCCAGTCGCCCCATCAAGCAATTAAAAAAACAGCTGACCCCCAGCGCCCATGGTGATCGCCATTGGAACTCCAGCTATCTGTTAATGGATTATTTTCTCCATCAGCCAATTAAAAAAGCCGCGCGCGTGTTGGATGTGGGCTGCGGTTGGGGGCCAACGGCAATTTATCTGGCGAGCAAGGGCGCCAAGGTTACCGGGTTGGATGTGGATGAGGATGTGTTTGCCTTTCTAGAGGTTCAGGCAGATTTAAATCAGGTCAATATCAAAACCCGCCAGGGCGCTATGGCCAGCCTGCGCAAAAAAGATTTAGCCGAGTTTGACATGATTGTCGGCGGTGATATCTGTTTTTGGGATGAACTTAGCGATGAGTGGTTTGCGCTGCTTAAACGCGCCGCGCAATCCGGTGTTAAAAAATTAATTCTCGCCGACCCTGGACGCAGCCCCTTCTTTGATTTGGCCACTCGCTGTGGCAAGCGCTGGCCAATGGAGTTAAAAGAGTGGTACGCCACCGAGCCAAACCGCTTTGAAGGCTACTTGCTTATTGTGCAGCTTAATCCCTAGGTGT
>CBIMZH010000753.1:0-1680 GCA_966248255.1 uncultured Cellvibrio sp. | reverse complement strand
TTGCCCAGGGGCAATTACTCCTGGGGGTGAGAGCCAAGGATGAAGGCGCAGCGCGGCTATTCGATTCGGCGGGCCTGTGCTCGCTGATTATCGACTATGGCGCGCGCAAGCTCGGTTATGAAAACTTAGGTTGTTGTTTTGTAAATGAATGTGAAGTCAGTATGCATCGCGCCACTCTTGCACAAGAATGGCTGCTTGCGTTAAGCCTGGAACAGCTGGGCGAGCGGGATGCGAGTTTCGAATGCTTTGTATTTGCCAAATCTGGCGGCCAGCAGGTTTTATTGAGCGAGGCACAAGGCAGCCTGATTAAAACCTAAATATTGCTTCCCGCCTCACTGTAACTGCATAACGCTAATCATAACTATTACAGCTGCATGACGAGGAGCCACACAGATGCAATTTTCCAAATCCCTGACCAGCCTAGTTGCCGGTGCCCTGCTGTTTGCCGGTAGCGCCTGGGCTGACAATTCCCCTGCAGGCCAGGCTGGCCCGGCCCGCGCCATACAGCTGGATGCCACGCAAGTAAAAGGCCCGCTGAATAAATTTTTTAATATGACCATAGGTGCTGGTCGCGCCAACGAGGGCCTGCGCGCCGACTGGCAGCAGCAGCTGGCGGAGATAAAAAAAGACGCAGGCTTTCGCTACATCCGCATGCACGGTCTGCTCAGCGATGATATGGGCGTGTACAAAATTGATGCCCAGGGCCGCGAGCACTACAACTTTCAATACATAGATGCGCTCTTCGACTATCTGCTCAGCATAGATATCAAACCCTTTGTTGAATTGGGCTTTATGCCGCACGCCCTGGCCAGTGGCGATAAAACCATTTTCTGGTGGCGCGGCAATGTGACCCCGCCGCACAGCTACGACAAATGGGGCAATCTGGTGGAAGCGCTAACGCGCCACTGGACCGAACGCTACGGCGTAGCGGAAGTGTCCAGCTGGTATTTTGAAGTCTGGAACGAGCCCAATCTGGATGGCTTCTGGGCGGGCACCCAGGCTGATTACTTCAAGCTTTACGATTACGCCGCGCGCGCGGTAAAAAAAGTTAATGCGAATTACAAAGTGGGTGGCCCAGCCACTGCCGGCGCCGCCTGGATTCCGGAAATGATTGCCCATGCAGCGAGCAATAAAGTCCCGCTGGATTTTGTCAGTACCCACAGCTATGGCGTAGGTCAGGGCTTTCTCGACGAATTCGGCACCACCGGCACTGTCCTCTCCAAAGACCCTATGGCGGTAAGCGGCGATGTACTGCGCAACCGCAAAGAGATCAGCGAATCGGCCATGCCCAAGCTGGAATTGCACTACACCGAGTGGAGCGCCTCCTACACCCCTGCCGACCCGATTCACGACAGCTACCACGAAGCCGCTTACATACTGCAAAAACTCAAGCAGTCGGACGATGCCATTCAATCCATGTCCTACTGGGTATTTACCGATATTTTTGAAGAACCGGGCCCACGCTTTGAAGCCTTCCACGGCGGCTTTGGTTTAATGAATACCCAGGGTATTAAAAAGCCCGCCTATTTTGCCTACCAGTTTTTAAACCAATTGGGCGATAAAGAGCTGAGCAATAGCGATGCGCAATCCATCGCAACCACCGACAGCAAAGGCAATCTGCAACTGCTGCTCTGGGACTTCAGCTACACCCTGCCGGAAAAAACCAACAACCAGCAGTAC
>CBIMZH010000752.1:0-1682 GCA_966248255.1 uncultured Cellvibrio sp. | reverse complement strand
GAATTTTTTAAGCCAGATTATTTTAAAAGGTTGCGGCCTGACACCGCCCCCGCAAACACAGGCTGAATCAGCCTGACCCATCCACAGACTCAATAGCTCCGAGCAATAACTGAAAGCGATTTACAACATGACTACGACATCTTCCAGCACGCGCCTGTGGATTAAAAACCCTCTCGCCTGCTGGACCGGCAATACCCAGGACGCCAGCAATGGGCTGGTAGTTCAGGGCAATACCATTATCGAGCTCGTCCCCGCCGGGCATTCACCGGAAACTATTTACGACCAGAGTTTTGATGCCTCAGGCCATGTACTGCTGCCCGGCCTGATTAATTGTCATCATCATTTTTATCAAACGCTAACCCGCGCGCTGCCCGGCGCGCTCAACAAAGAGCTATTTCCCTGGTTGCAGGCGCTCTACCCAGTGTGGGCCAACCTCAATGACGAGGCTATTTTCGCATCGACGCAATTGGCGCTGAGCGAGTTACTGCTCTCTGGCTGCACCACGGCAGCCGACCATCACTATGTCTTTAGCAGCATCATGCCCCATGCGATTGATGCGCAGGTGGCCGCCGCCAAAACTATTGGCAATCGCGTCACCCTCACCCGTGGCTCTATGAGCCTCGGCCAATCCAAAGGCGGATTGCCACCGGATTCGGTAGTGGAGAGCGATGAAAAAATTCTCAGCGAGAGCGAGCGCCTCATTAGGCAATATCACGATACCAGTGACAATTCCTTTTGTCAGATTGCACTCGCACCCTGCTCGCCCTTTTCGGTTACACCCGATTTAATGCGCGCAACCGCGCAGCTGGCCAAGCAAAAAAATGTTTCGCTGCACACCCATTTGGGGGAAACCGAAGATGAAAATAATTTCTGTTTAAAGCAGTTTGGCATGCGTCCGGTGGATTATTTGGAAGATGTGGGCTGGTTAAATGATCGAGTCTGGCTCGCGCATGGCATTCATTTTAACGATGAGGAAATTACTCGGATCGGCCACGCCTGTGTTGGTGTGTGCCACTGCCCCACCTCCAACATGCTGCTCGCCTCGGGCATGTGCCACACGCGTGATTTACAGCGCGCCGGTGCGCCTGTCGGGCTAGGTGTAGATGGCTCAGCCTCTAATGATGGCTCCAATATGATTCAGGAAGTGCGCCAGGCCATGCTTTTACAAAAATTACGCTACGGCTCGGCCAACTTCACTCATATAGATGCGCTCCAGCTCGCCACTGGCGGCAGTGCTGCATTATTGCACCGCCCCGAGCTGGGAGAACTTGGCGTTGGCAAGAAAGCAGACCTCGCACTTTTTTCACTTGATGAGGCGCGCTTTTCCGGTGGCGGCGACCCTTTGGCTACACTGATTTTATGCGGTGCCCACCGCGCCGACTATGTGATGGTCGGCGGCGAGTGGAAAGTAAAAAAGAGTGAAATGGTAGATGCGGACATAAACGAAATCATGTCGCGCCATCGCATCGCAGCCAAACGCTTACGCGAGATGGCTACAGCCTGATCTGAACTAACAAAAAGACGCAGTAACTAAAATTAGCAAGGGCATCTCCAGATAGAAATCTCAAGCCATAAAGCTTGTCTACTGGAGATGGTCTTTTATTTGTGTCAGCTGCGCTATGGCCAATTCAAAATCGTATTTTTCTATGGCTTTGCGCAGCGCTTGAATTTTGCTGCGATCA
>CBIMZH010000751.1:0-1683 GCA_966248255.1 uncultured Cellvibrio sp. | reverse complement strand
GCGTGCGTATTGCCGGTGAGCAAGCCTTCCTCACCATTAAAGGCCCCACTCAGGGCGCCAGCCGCGCCGAATTTGAATACCCCATTCCCATCGCCGATGCACGCCAGCTGTTGGCACTGTGCGCGCAGCCGTTAATTGAAAAGTATCGCCGCAACATCAGTTGTGGCGGGTTTGTCTGGGAAGTGGATGAGTTTCTTGGCGATAACCTGGGCCTGGTGGTGGCGGAAATTGAATTGCCCAGTGAAACTGCGGAATTCGGCAAGCCCGACTGGGTGGGGCAGGAAGTGACCGAGGATGCCCGCTACTTCAACTCCAACCTATCCCATCTGCCTTTTAATCGCTGGTAAGCCGGTTGAAATATATCGCCCAGAATGTGGTTATTTTAAAAATCTATAAGGCTGTTAGATTTAATTGACTCTACTTAAATAATTGGCGGGATTATCATGGCTTCAACTTGAGAGAAAATCTCATTCATTCAGCCAGGACCCAGGAGTAGATCATGGCCAAAACAGCAACCTTCGCAGTCGTTCACTTCAGCGTGGCCTTCTCCGTGGGCTATGCACTGACCGGTAGCGCCATAGTTGGCGGCACCATGGCCCTGGTCGAACCGGCGATTAATACCGTCGCCTTCTTCTTTCACGACCTGGCCTGGAAAAAAATTGAAGCCAATAAAGGTGACTTGGAGCAGGTGTTCGCCAACAGCGTCTAGCAAGGCCAGGATAATCGGGGTTTAGCCCTGGTTATCCTGTTCGGTTTGGGCGTTTTTGCGCTCGCGGGATTTGCGCTTAAGCAGGCGACCGGCGAGCAGGCCAGCTTCAAACAGCATCCACATGGGCAGCGCCAGCAGGGTTTGCGAGAAAATATCCGGCGGTGTGAGCACCATGCCCACAATAAAGCAGACCACCACCACATAGCGGCGTTTGGCCGCCAGCGTTTCCGGCTGGACTACGCCAGCAACTATCAACAGCACAGTGGCCACTGGAATTTCAAAGGCGGCGCCAAAGGCAATCAACATATGCAGCACCATGTCCAGATAGCTGCTGATATCCGGCGACTGGACTACCCCTTCTAATGCGATGCCGGTCGTAAAGCGAAACAGCATGGGCATCACTACAAAATAGGCGAACGCCATACCCACAAAAAACAGCAGCACACTGGAGATCAGCAGCGGCACCGCCAGCTGCTTTTCGTGCTTGTATAAGCCAGGCGCTATAAACGCCCAAATTTGATAGAGCACAAACGGAATGGCAATCAGCAGCGCGGCAAAAAAAGTGAGCTTAAGCGGCGTGGCAAAGGGCGAGATGATGCCGGTGGAAATCATGTTGGCGCCGGCGGGCAGCGCCGCCAGCAGCGGCTTGGAAATCAGCCCGTAAATTTCGCTGGAAAAGGGAAAGAGGCAGAGAAACACCGCCAGCAGGCAGTAAAAAATATGCAGCAGGCGGGTGCGCAGCTCGATCAGGTGCTGCACCAGCGGCTGCTCTTTATCGGTGGCGTTATTGGTCATGACTTGGGCTTGCTGTCTGGCTCTGTGGCAGGCGCTGTATCAGTTGCGGGTTCCGCCGTTGTACTGGCCGCTGGCTGATCCATATGGGCGTGGTCGGGCAGCTCGTCCGGCGGGCCGTAGTTTTTGCGCGCAGGGGCTTCTGTTTCACCGGCCATAATGGAGTTTTCCATGGTCTGGCG
>CBIMZH010000750.1:0-1685 GCA_966248255.1 uncultured Cellvibrio sp. | reverse complement strand
ATAATCGCGCAGGAAGTGGAGAACATTAACAGCCAGATAGAAAGCACCCTGGCCACTGCCTACACCAGTGAGGGCGGCATTCACTGGTACGAGGGCCTGACCCTGGGCGAAATCTTCCGCGGCGATATTGTCAGCGGTGCGGGCGAACAGCAGTTTATGTATAACGGCACAGAGTTTGTGCCCGACGACGAAGACAAGGGCCGCGACTGGTCGCTGGGCAGCAGCGCCTGGGTGCTGACCAATGACAATATTTTTGTCTCCGCCAGCAATGACGACGGCTCCATTACCATTAAAGACAGCGAGGAGGTAAGCGCGGAGAAAAACGTTAAAGCCAACCAGGCGATAGACCTGAGCGGGCGCAATATTGCCGAGTTCTTTAAAGCCAATACCGCCACCAAAGCGCTGGTGGGCATACTTAACCCCAGCGCCGTGTTTCCCGCCGAGAGCAAAGGCTTCCGCATCACCATTACCAACGTCAATGACGACTACCGGCTGTGGTACACCCCCAATGATAGCGACACAGGTGCCTGCCCCTGGGATGCCAATAAAAATGCCGACAACTACGGCGGCAACTGCGAAACCATCAATGGCCAGATGCTTAACAGCGCGGGTTTCTGGGACTATGTGGACGCCTATACCAGCCTCGCCGGGCTGCTCTCCGCCAGCGGCGACCTGGGTGCCGAGGGCAGCCAGCTGATTTATCTAAGCTGGCTGGGCGATGCCAGTATCACTGTGCAACTGGTCAACGATGAAGCCAAAACCGCACACTACTACCTGTCGCAGTGGACAGATACGGGGCTGGTCAATGAAGCTCTGGGCGATAGTACCTGGGCTTATATCGAGCTGCCCGGCCTGACTGAAAATGCCCAGGCCATAGCCCTGGATATTCCCGAGGAGATCGCCAGCCAGGGCGACTTTGAAGGTGACCAGCCGCGGGTGCTGCTGGCGCTTCAGGCGGGCTTTGTCCGTCGCGGCAACATCCTCAGCGCTGGCGCCATAGAAGAACTGGGCGGCCTGGTGCTTAACGGCACAGCTGCCGACGCAATTAACGCCGCCGCTGACTATGTCACCCCTCTGGTAGGTACCTGGACACGCACCAACGAGCAGGACAATCTGGTCACAGTCACCGCCCTGGATAACACCCACTGGCTGCGCATAGTTGCCGATGACGGCGCCAACTGCGGCAGCGGTTTTGCGCTTAACTACTACAGCCTGGGCCTGGATAACAAACTCAGGTTTGAGCCCATCTACGCCGATATCGGCAGCTGCGCGCTGGGCGGCTCGCCCACCGTCAGTATTGATGTCGACAGCCTCAGCTTGAGCATTAACGGCACCGCCACCAATTTCACCCGCCTGGTCAATGACGGCATAGTCGGCAGCTGGCGCGGCGAATCGGACGATGGCCATTTACTGCTGCTCAGCCTTATGGCCAATGGCAAATTTATCCTTGCCCAATATGGCGATACCGAGCCGGATGGCACTGGCCACCCTGGATACGAGCTGGGCAGCTACAGCTACAACCCGGATACCGGTGCCTTTACCCCCACAGTGGAATTCAACCAGGATGGCGACTGGGGCCTGTCCAGTAACAGCCCCAATACCACCTACAACCTGAGCCTGGATGGCGACAGCCTGATGGTCAGCTTTGACGATGGCCTGGACTCAGGGCAGATCAGCTTTACCCG
>CBIMZH010000749.1:0-1697 GCA_966248255.1 uncultured Cellvibrio sp. | reverse complement strand
GAGATTTAACGATTGAGCTTTTGCAGCAGGCTGGCGCGCATTTGCCGCGCGGCCATATCGTCTATCTGGCCCAGTTTGCCCCAGGATTCTGGCGGCAGATGCGCGCGCGCCTGTTCGCTGTCGCCGAAGATGTAGTAATCAAACACCGCCTTCCAGGCCTGCTTTTCATGGTCGGGGCGGTCGCGCAGGCTGAGCAGCGCGTGCTCCAGCGCATTCATGGGCGTGCCCATGTACTTGGGTGAGGTGTTCCACCAGTAGTTGACCAGGATATTAAACGGCTTGGTCGCCTCCACTTGATGCCACCACATGCTCGGGTAAAACAGCAGGTCGCCCGGCTCCAGGTCGGCGATCTGGCCATGCTTGATGGCCTCGGGGAAATTGGGGAAGCGCGCCAGATCCGGGTTGGCAAAGTCCACCATGCTGATTACCTGACCGCCGGGGGTTGGCTCCAGCGGGCCTGGGTAGAGGTTGGCGATCTGGCTGGGTGGGAAGAGGGTAAAACGGCGCTGGCCGGCGACGCAGCAGGCCATATTGTTGGGCGCATCATAGTGGGCCGAGACCAGGGTCGGGTTGCCCATCCAGATACTCGCCAGCGGCGGGTTCTGGTCAAACATAGGGTGATTAAACAGCAGATCGTTGCGCGCCTGGCACAGCCCCGGCAGGAACAGATCCAGGGTGGTGGAGCCGACATAAAACGCCGGCGGCTGGGCGTCACCCAGATGTGCCTGTATCTGATCCAGCACCTCATCCAGCGGCACCCGCGCGCTGTCAAAATTCATTTGGGTGGCGGTTTCGTCGTAAAAAAAGCGGCCCTTAAGTTCCGGGGCGCCGTAAAAAGCGGCCACCTTTAAACCGGTATAAAAGCGCTTGAGATAAGCGATAGCTGCTTCGTTGGATTCCAGCCCCGCCTGCACCAGTTCCCAATCGCGCACCGCGCCCTTGAGGATCACCGGCTCCAAATTGTCCATCAACATTTGGTAGGGGATGTTTTCCCAGGTGTAGCCCTGGAGTTCTTTGGTTTTAGTGGTTATTTCCAGCATTTTTATTATCCGTTGCCTTGGCCTGCAAAGGCGGAGGCCTGGCTGTCGTTAGAAGATCTAGGTGGTTAGCAGTTTGCAGTATGGCAAAGCGCCCTAGCCTAGCATTTGGCCGGGATCAATTTAAGCCAAATTAGCCTTACGCTAAATTAATCCGAGCGTTTGCGAAACACAAAGGCATTGAGGGTGAGACGGCCCTGACTGGGCTGGGGGTTAAAAGCAAAATCCGCCGCTATATCGCCCGAGTGAAGGATATTGGAGGGGTAAACCACCAGCCGGTTAAAGGCGGCATCCACCTTGGCGATGCGCTCGTACCAGCTATTTGAGCCATTCATATAGCCCTTGGCCTGAGCTACGGCGCCCTCGGCCAAAACGGCCTGGTTGTAATCATCGATGCTAGCTTCAGTAATCACTTCCAGCCCGGTGGCTTTGTGGCGATAGAGCGAGGTGCCACCCTTATCGGCGCTGCACAGGTAGTGAACACAGGCCAGATCGCCGCTTTGGAAGGAGTCTATATGGGGCAGGCGCTGTTGCGGTTGTAAATCCTCGGGCTTGGTTGTCACCAGCGAATAGAGCGCCTTGGCCCCCGCCAGTTGCTCCGGCGGTAGCTGGAACACCTGAGCAAAGAGCCCCGCCAGGTGGTACATAAGTGCCTGGCTG
>CBIMZH010000748.1:0-1698 GCA_966248255.1 uncultured Cellvibrio sp. | reverse complement strand
GTATTTGCAATCGCAATGCCAAAACTTTTTTATGTTATTTATCAATAGCTTATAAATATGCAACTATCGCAAAAGTCAAACTATTGGCTTTTAGGGTATATGCCAAGCCCAACTTCGGCAGAACCGCGGTATGTTTTTAAAAGCCGCAAACGCGGGGATTAGGAGGCTTGAGCAGCAATATCCGAGTATCATCTGCAGCTGCCCTATGCCTGTTGACCGCTTGGCTCAGCGGCGGTTTGATCCCCGCAAGCTTGAGCCTGCTGACAGTTTACGGCGGGGCGCCAAGCGACTATGCCCAGTCGGGTTTTACCCTATGCCCAGTCGTGTTTAACCCGATGCCCAGTCGTTTTTTACTCTATGCCCAGGAAGCTCTATGTCGTCCCAGCCAGAAATACCCGATCGTCAAACCTCAGCCCCCCAGGGGAATATCTCCCCCGGCGAATTCACCCTGCTGACCGCCCTGTTAATGTCGATAGTGGCGATCTCCATAGACGCGCTGCTGCCGGCACTCGGCTTTATTCGCGCCGATATTCCCCTGCAACATCCTAATCAGGCGCAGTATTTGATCAGTGCGATTTTCCTGGGCATGGCCTTTGGCCAGCTGGTGTGCGGGCCTTTGTCGGATGCCACCGGGCGCAAAAAAGTGCTCTACGGCGGCATCGCCCTGTATTTGTTGGGTAGCCTGATTTGCTTTTTCGCCGAGGATATTAACGGCCTGCTATTGGGCCGCTTTATTCAGGGGTTGGGCGTCTCCGGCCCCTATGTCTCTGCCATATCCATAGTGCGCGACAAGTATGTCGGCCGGGATATGGCGCGGATTATGTCGCTGGTGATGCTGATTTTTATTATGGTGCCGGCCATAGCCCCCAGCCTGGGTCAGGCGGTGCTGCTGATCAGCTCCTGGCGCTATATCTTTGTACTTTATATCGTCTACGCATTGATTATTGGCGTCTGGATTTTCGCCCGCCTGGAGGAAACCCTGCCCCCCGAAAAGCGAATTCCGCTCAGCCTTGCCGGTTTTGCCGCAGGTTTTAAAGAGGTGGTCACCCATCCGGTGACCATGAGTTACACCCTGTGTATGGGCCTGTTTTTTGGCAGCTTTATGGGGTATCTCAACTCCTCCCAGCAGATCTTCCAGGGGCTCTATGGCACCGGCAAACTCTTCACTGTGTATTTCGGCCTGCTGGCGCTGCTGTTTGGCCTGGCGTCTCTCTTCAACTCGCGCTTTGTGGGTAAATGGGGGATGGATTTAATTGCCAGCTGGGCGACCAAAACCATTGTTATCAGCTCTGCCGCCTTCCTAGTTTTACAGTGGTTTATCAGCCCCGGCCTGAGTTTATTTTTAGCTTATGCCGCCGTGTTGTTTTTCTGCTTTGGCCTGGTGTTTGGGAATGTAAACGCCATGGCGATGGAACCTATGGGCCATGTCGCCGGCATCGCCTCGGCCGTCATTGGCGCAGTGTCTTCGATAATATCCATGACCCTGGGTACCTGGATTGGTCAGATGTTTAATAACACTCTGCTGCCTATAACCCTGGGCTTCTTCTTTCTCGGCGGCCTGGCCTATGGCGTTATGCGTATTGCCCGCAGCCATAAATCCAGCCAGGCCCTGGCAATGGATTAGCGTTAAAACACCGGCCTGCTCGGCTGCCTCAACAAAATAAATACGCCATTACGGTCGATCCTGCTGGCGTATTT
>CBIMZH010000747.1:0-1699 GCA_966248255.1 uncultured Cellvibrio sp. | reverse complement strand
TTTTATCGCTGGATTTTATCTGGATGTCGGTTTACGCCCTGTCCGGCAAGCAGATAATGCGCTGGCTGTCGGCGCCGATTCACCAGCGCTGGTTTAACCGTATTTCCGGTTCCGCGCTAGTCGCAGCGGGCGGCGCCCTGTCGCTGGCCAAACTATAAAACAGTAATCGCTGATACAGAAAAAGCGCGGATCTCTCCGCGCTTTTTTATTTCAATCAAAATTTATTAGGCTGGAACACTGGTGCGAATCAGGTGATCGAAGGCACCCAATGAGGCGGTAGCGCCGCTACCCATGGCGATAATAATTTGCTTGTAAGCGCTGTTGGTACAGTCGCCTGCAGCAAATACGCCGGGAACAGAAGTCTGGCCGCGACCATCGACGATAATCTCGCCACGATTGGTCAGCTCTACTGTGCCTTTCAACCAATCGGTGTTGGGCAGCAGGCCGATCTGCACAAAAATACCTTCCAGTTCAACCTTTTCAATCGCATCAGTTGCGCGGTTTTTGTAGCTGAGCGCCACCACTTTCTGACCATCGCCAACCACTTCGGTGGTTAGGGCTTCGGTGATGATGGTGACATTAGGCAAGCTGCGCAGTTTGTTTTGCAGTACCGCATCGGCGCGCAGCTTGGAGTCGAACTCAATCAGGGTGACATGGCTGACGATACCGGCGAGGTCGATGGCTGCTTCCACGCCCGAGTTGCCGCCGCCGATCACCGCCACGCGCTTGCCTTTAAACAGTGGGCCATCGCAGTGAGGGCAGTAGGCTACGCCTTTGCCGCGGTATTCTTTTTCACCTGGCACATTCATTTCGCGCCAGCGCGCACCTGTAGCCAGGATCACGCTTTTACTTTTTACGCTGGCGCCGCTGGCCAGTTTCACTTCCACCAAATCACCTTGCTCTAAATTACCAGGAATTAACTGCGCGGCTTTTTGCAAATTCATCACATCCACGGCGTATTCTTTGACGTGCTCTTCCAGCGCCATGGCCAGTTTTGGCCCCTGGGTTTCTTTTACCGAAATAAAGTTTTCGATGGAAAGCGTATCCATTACCTGGCCGCCAAAACGCTCGGCGATAACGCCAGTGCGAATACCTTTGCGCGCGGCGTAAATTGCCGCCGAAGCTCCGGCGGGACCACCACCAATCACCAGTACATCAAAGGCGTCTTTTTGATTGATCGACTGGGTTTCGCGCTCGGCGGCGCTGGTGTCCACCTTGGCGAGAATCTCTTCCAGGGTCATACGGCCCTGACCAAAATGTTTGCCGTTCAAGTAAACACTGGGTACCGCCATTATCTGGCGTTTTTCCACTTCTGCCGGGAAGAGCGCACCATCAACCATAGTGGCGCGAATGCGCGGGTTGAGTGCAGCCATCAGGTTAACTGCTTGAACTACATCCGGGCAGTTGTGACAGGAGAGTGAAACAAAAACTTCAAAGTGCAGATCAACATCGAGGCTTTTGATCTGCTCAATCACACTGGCATCTGCCTTGGGCGGATGGCCACCTGAGTGCAAAAGCGCGAGTACCAGTGAGGTAAATTCGTGGCCCATAGGCAGGCCGGCAAATTCAATACGGGGGCTAAAGCCCAGCGCACCCACAGTAAAAGAGGGGTTGTAATAGCTGCCGCCATTGCTGCGCACAGTCACCAGATTGGACTGGCTGGCGATATCATCCAGCAGGCTGAGTAGCTCTTGGCTTT
>CBIMZH010000746.1:0-1700 GCA_966248255.1 uncultured Cellvibrio sp. | reverse complement strand
CAACTACGTCAGTGTCGACAGCATGGGTAATCTTTACGCAGGCGATGGCTACAGTATTAAAAAGCTCAACCCGACTACAGGTGCGGTGCTAGAGTCATTTGGTGTTGCCAGCTACAACAGCTTTGCCGTAAGCCCCACTGGCCAGCTGGCAGTGGTTGGGCAAAACACCCTAACCACCTATACGCCACAACATCTACTCGACAAGGCAATGAACTTTGACTACTACGCGCAGGGTGTCGCCTATGATCGCCAGGGCAATATCTATGTGAGCACCTCAGGCAAACTCTACAACTACTCGCCAAGTTTGAGCCTGATCAATTCCACCTCAGCCGACATAGGTCAGATCACCGCCGTGCAACAACCGGACTCGGATGGCGACAGCCTGCCGGATTGGTGGGAGTTCAAGTACAGCCTTAGCCCAAATGACAACAGCGACAGCAGCAGTGATGGTGACAGCGATGGCCTGACCGCCGCCGAGGAATATACGCAGCGAACCAATCCGAATGAACCAGACACGGATGGCGATTTGCTGAGCGATGGCGATGAGGTAAACACCTATGGCACCAGCCCAACCAAAGCGGATACAGACGCGGATGGCTTGAGCGATGCCGAGGAGCTGTTGACCTACACCACCGACCCACTAAAGCAAGACACAGATGGCGATGGCTTTAATGACAGCAGTGAAGTACTCACCTATTTAACTGACCCAAATGACAGCAACAGCAAGCCGGATGCAGTGACAAACCTTACTGAATCCTTTGAGGGTACCCTGGCCAACTGGATCATGGGCGCAGGTGCGAATGCCAGCTGGGCGCAAGCCACAGATAAATATTCCACCGGTAGCCACAGCCTCAAATCGCAACAGATTAGCGACTATCAGACAGCGGCAATTGAATGGGAAGCACTGTTTGGTTCAACACGACTGAGCTTTGATTATTATCTGGAGAGCGAGGGCTGCTGCGATTATCTGCAGGTTCTGGTCGATGATCAGGCGGTTCTGCAATTACAAAATCAGAGCACCTGGACCTCCGCCAATTTCACCCTAACCCAGGGCACGCACAAAATACGCTTTGTCTACCGCAAAGATGGCTCCGCCAGTTACGGCGCCGATGCGGCCTGGATAGACAACCTGCGCGTTACGCCCAATTAATTGCGCCGTGTAGCAAACTAAAAATACCCCGGCAAGTCCGGGGTATTTTTTGCCTTGAATTTAGCTAAATAGTCAAAACTGTATGGACGCGAGGCATAACTATTTACCCTGTTACTTTTTACCCTTTTACTTTGGCCATTGCTGATCTCCATCAATGCAGCCACTGCATAAGTCTGTTGAACTATCCCCAAGAACTCGGCATAAATAGCCATCACCCCACTCGCCCCTAAGGATTTTTATGGCGAACTCTTCAAGTCCCGCTGCAACTGCCTCTTCAACACCTGTTGTCAGCGACCAACCCATGGTGGAGCTGCAACAGGTTTGCTTTGGCTACGGCGACCGGCAAATTCTGCGCAACGTCAGCCTCAAGGTGCCGCGCGGCAAACTGGTGGCGATTATGGGCGGCAGCGGCTGCGGCAAAACCACCATACTGCGTTTAATTGGCGGCCAGCTGCGGCCCAGTTCCGGCTCCTTAATCGTCGATGGCCAATCGGTGCCGCAACTGGATAACCGCGCGCTCTTTGCCTTGCGCCGCAAGATGGGCATGTTG
>CBIMZH010000745.1:0-1700 GCA_966248255.1 uncultured Cellvibrio sp. | reverse complement strand
CTAGAGATTTGCTGCTAGTTTTTTAAGTAAAAAATTTGCACCAACTCTTTAAAAAACGCATTTCGCGCGGAGATTCCTGTGAAGTTTGTAGATGAAGCCCCGATCTATGTAGAAGCCGGTAAGGGTGGCAATGGCACCATGAGCTTCCGCAAGGAGAAGTTTGTTGCCAAGGGCGGCCCTGACGGCGGTGACGGCGGCGATGGCGGCAGCGTGTACCTGGTTGCCGATGAAAACCTCAACACCCTGATTGACTACCGCTTCCAGCCTAAATACCGCGCCGAAGATGGCAAAAAAGGCGGCACTAAAGACTGTACCGGGCACAAGGGCGCCGATCTCTGCCTGCCGGTACCTGTGGGCACCACGGTAATTGATTCGGACACCGAAGAGGTCTTTGGTGATTTGACCGCGCATGGGCAAAAACTCAAGGTGGCTCAAGGCGGTTTCCACGGCCTGGGTAATACCCGTTTTAAATCCAGTACCAACCGCGTACCGCGCAAAACCAGCCCTGGCACTCCGGGCGAAAAGCGCAACCTTAAATTGGAGCTGAAAGTACTTGCCGATGTGGGTATGTTGGGTTTGCCCAATGCCGGTAAGTCTAGCTTTATCCGCGCGGTCAGCTCAGCCAAGCCCAAAGTGGCTGACTATCCCTTTACCACTCTGGTGCCTAACCTGGGTGTCGTTAAGGTGCAGCAACATCGCAGCTTCGTAATAGCCGATATTCCCGGTTTGATTGAAGGTGCTGCCGAAGGTGCCGGCCTGGGTGTGCGCTTCCTCAAGCACCTCACTCGCTGCCGTTTGATGATGCATATGGTCGATGTGGCGCCGGTGGATGAATCCGATCCGGTCAACAATGTGCGTGTTATCGCCCACGAGCTGGAAAAATTCAGCCCCACACTCGCTGGCCGCGACCGCTGGTTGCTGCTTAACAAAATCGACCTGCTGCCGCCGGAAGAAGCCGATGCGCGCTGCGATGCGATTATTAAAGAGCTCAACTGGACTGGCCCGGTATTCCGTATCTCCGCCTTAAACCGCGAAGGCACCGAAGCGCTCAGCTTTAAAATCATGGAGCATTTGGAGCAGATCTGGGAAGAGGAGCGCGAGAACCCTGAAGCGCGCGAACTGGAGCTGGAGCGTCAAAACCAGATGGCGGCCGAAGCGCGCGAGCGCATCGAAGAGCTGCGTGAAGCCCGTCGTCAGGCGCGTTTGGCGGCTGGCGAAGACGACGACTTCAACGAGGACGATTACGACGTGGAAGTTATTTACGTCAACTACTAATCAGCCTTGTCTCGCTGCAAAAAAGCCCGGTTATTGGCCGGGCTTTTTTATGGGCGGGACTTTTGTTTTGCTGCGCTAATCCGCGTTGCTTGGCGGATTTTTATTTGCATTTTCACCTGGATTTTGATGGCTGCCGTGCGGCGGATTGAGCAGTGCCCAGTCTTTGGTGGCCGGGTTGAAAAAGCCGCTCTGCTCATAGGCCTGTTGCACCCGGCCGCTGGCATTCAGTTGCGCCAGGCCCCGCTGAAGCATGGCAAAAAGCTCGCGGTTGCCCGGGTAGTTTTTGCTTAGCGCCCAGACGCGGCTGCCTTTAAGTGACACCTTAATGCCGGGGATGGGCACCAGCTTTTGCCCGTGCACATCCAGCGATAAATCGGGAGAGTTTTGAAAAGGGGCCAGGGTGATATCGGCGCGGCCGGCGAGCA
>CBIMZH010000744.1:0-1702 GCA_966248255.1 uncultured Cellvibrio sp. | reverse complement strand
CCAATACCAGGGTGGCGACGAGTAGTAAAAAATAGACTTCAATGGCCAGAGCCAGAACCAAACCGGGTATTTGCATACTTGGAGTACTTAAGCCGTTTAATAATCAGCAAGTCCGCACTTTAGCTGAACCATTAGCTAAGTCGATTCTGGCTATAATTCCATCTTTTTATAGTCAAAAAGCCCCAGTTTTGCCAGCGGGCAATTTCAACTAGTTATAGCGAGGTAGAAAAACAGTGGATGCATTGCATGTACTTAAAGTCAGGTCGTCGGTAGCCAAACTACAGGCACCGGGACCGACACAGGAGCAATCCCGCCAACTTATTCAGGCCGCAATACGCGCGGCCGACCACGGCAACCTGAAACCCTGGCGCTTCTTATTTATAGAAGGGGAGGGGCTGGTGAGCCTTGGGCAGGTTTTTGCCCGTGCATCGGCAAATGCTAAAGCAGATATTACCCAGGCCGAGTTAACCCGCATGGAATCCATGCCTTTGCGCGCGCCTTCAATTCTGGTGGTAATTGCCAAGTGCCAGGAGCACCCCAAGGTTCCTCAGGTAGAGCAACTGATATCGGCTGGCGCGGCAGCGCAAAATATTATCAATGCCGCCTATGCCATGGGTTTGGGCGCCATATGGCGCACCGGTGATATGGCCTATAACCCAGAGGTTGCTGGGGCGTTGGGGTTGAGTGGCGAGGAGAGCCTGGTGGGGTTTATCTACCTGGGTACGCCGATTGATGTGCTGCCTGAAGCCAAAGTGATTGATCCAGAAAACTTTTTTGAATTTTGGCGCGGATAAAAAGTTGCGTTTAGTGGGCCGCTTGTGTACATTAGCGCGCCTTCCAAGAGGGTAAGCGGAATTACTTGATTGGAGGAAATTTCAGCAGCTTGAGCCGCTGAAATTTAAAACTGCGGTGAGATGTCCGAGTGGCCGAAGGAGCACGCCTGGAAAGTGTGTATATCGCAAGGTATCGAGGGTTCGACTCCCTCTCTCACCGCCAAATTGTTTAGTTTTTGTTTTGTGTCACCAAAACAAAAAAGCGCGTAAACAAACCGTTTTGTGCGCAAACTAGGCAGATTGGTTTTTTTCTGTAATCTGTTGATTTTAAAAGCATAATTTGAAAGTTTTTTTAAAAGAATCTTCAAAAAATGCTTGACGAAAAAGACCCTGATCCCTAGAATGCGCGCCAACAACAACGCACTCGTAGCTCAGCTGGATAGAGTACTCGGCTACGAACCGAGCGGTCGGAGGTTCGAATCCTCCCGAGTGCGCCATATAAGAGTCCGACGAGCTCCAAAACCGTCCGAAACCCCGCGTAATTGCGGGGTTTTTTGTTTATACTCCGTCCTATACAGTCCGATGCGATACCCCCAAATCCGAACCAGTTTGGGGGTACATTTGGGGGTACATTCAAATACCCCCAAATCTGATACCCCCAGCCGTTAAAAAGTACCCCCAAGCAAAAGCTTGTAACCCCAAACCAGATACCCCCCCGCGCACGAGACAGGATGGCGCTTACCGATATTCAGGTTAAAACTGCAGCCCCGAGAGAAAAGCCCTACAAGCTGGCTGATTCTGGCGGCATGCACCTTCTTATTAATCCCAATGGCAGCAAATACTGGCGACTGAAATACCGCATAGCCGGTAAAGAGAAGTCCTTGCCCTTGGGTGTCTATCCCGAAGTGAGTTTAAAAGAGGCGAGGGCG
>CBIMZH010000743.1:0-1711 GCA_966248255.1 uncultured Cellvibrio sp. | reverse complement strand
GTCGCCAAAAAGCTTAGGTTCGCCCGGGATAGCGGCTGCTCAACCCAGCTGCTATCCCATCCTGATTGCGCCTTAAACCCCGTCTCGTTTTATCCCTTGTTGGCTTTTTCGTCCTTTCTCACCTTTTTAAGCTTTCTTACTTCTTTGAGCTTTTTGCGCACTTGCTTGCAGAGCACTGCACTCTAGCGCTGTCGGCGGCGCCGAATTATCTGCGTTTTTTGTGTGAGTACATTGCCAGGTCGGCGTGGTGAATCAGCACTTGTGCGTTATTGCCGTCATCCGGGTAGATGGCGGTGCCCAGGCTGGGGGAGATACTGACTTCTATACCCAGAATACTGTAGGGCTGACTGAGGGTTTGGATGATCTTGTCGTTTACCCTTTGGGTGTCGCTGGCTGAATGCAGGTGCTCAATCAGTACCACAAACTCATCCCCGCCAAAGCGTGAGGCTGTGTCCTCTTTGCGCAGGCAGGTTTCCAGGCGGCGCGCCACCTGCTCCAGCAGTAGGTCGCCATAGCTGTGGCCATGCAGATCATTAACTTCTTTAAAGCGATTTAAATCCAGATAGAGAATACCGCAGCGGCTTTGTGCGCGTTCGGCGCGCGCCAGTGCCGAGTAAAGGCGATCGTAAAAGAGCTCGCGCTTGGGTAGCCCGGTTAGCTGGTCGTAGAGCGCCAGATGCTGCAGGCGGGTCATCATGCGCTGGCGACTTATGGCGCCGGCTACCTGGGCCGCCACAAATTGCAGCAACTCCAGATCCTTGAGGCTGTAATTGGATTTGGTTTCGCGCTGGAACATGCACAGGGCGCCAAGCAGCTCGCGGTTTTGGCGCAGGGGCGCGCCTATAAAGTTGAGGCGTCGTCCCTGGGGGAATTCGCTGCTCAGATTTTGCGCTTCACCGGATTCGACAATGACGCGGCTCCAGCGCTGCAGTAGCTCGCTCTTATCCTTGGCCAACTGGGTGTCGGGGCCCACAAACTCCAGCTGCAACTGGCCCTTATCCTGCAGGGCAATCAGCATGTTTTCGGCGGTGAGCAGGGGCGCCAGGTTGGCGAGTATGTCGCGATAAAAGCTGGGGAAGTCGCGAACCTCCTGGGTGGCATCGGAAATATGCAGCAGTGCCTGCTGGATAAGCTCAGCGCGTTTGCGCTCGGTAATGTCGCGCGCCACGGCTATGCGGCATTTATCCTGCTCCGACCAGCGCGCCGACCAGAGGATATGCACGGTATTGCCATCTTTGCGCTGGTAGCGGTTTTCAAAGTTGAACTGAGGTTCGCCAGCGGTAATGCGCGCGGCAGTTTCCAGCGTTTTAACCCGGTCGTCTGGATGAACCAGTTCGATCATAGGGCGGCCGAGAACTTCCTGGGGGGCGTAGCCAAAAATGCGCTCAAAGCTTGGGCTGACATAGAGATAGCGGCCTTGCCTGTCCACCACACAGACGGCATCGAGCAGTTGATCCATATAACTGCTGAGTTCGGCACTGGGGACTGGGGTCATGACACAGCTCGGGAAAATCGCTTGGAATTAAGGCTCAATAGTAGTCGTCCAAGTCATTCTTTTCAAAGACTGGACGCGCAGATTGCACAATTATTCCCCTGTTAACCTCAGGCTTATTTTACCGCGAGCCTGTTTCGCCATTGCGGGCGCCAGCCGGTAAAGATGATCACTCCAGCCAATACCAGCAGCATGCCCAGCAGCTGCAGGCTATTGGGT
>CBIMZH010000742.1:0-1720 GCA_966248255.1 uncultured Cellvibrio sp. | reverse complement strand
CGCGGCATCGTCATTGCCGTGCATGGCCTCAGCGGGGCCGACTCCGACTTCTGGTACCTGGGGGAAAGACTGCCCGGCCAGGGTTACCAAGTCTATGCCTACAATGTGCGCGGCCAGGGCAATAGCGAGCAGTGGCAGGCGCTGTTTGAGCATTACCAGTTAGCGCAATTTGCCTCTGGTTCTAATCAATAATAAGCATAAGCAAGGCTGTAGATATGCAATGAATTTACTAGCGCTTAGGCCAAGGTAATTTTGTTCGCTTGCAGTTGCTGGTAATTAGCGCAAACACTCTGTTGCAAAGGCTTTTAGGGATAAACTGCATTGGTCGAGGACTTCTCTGACATAGCCCTGCCAGTGTTAAGCCTGGCGGCAAGACCAATTCTAAGGAGAGCATTATGGGTGACGAGCAAGCAGACAATCAGCCTGTTGTTTCGGTGGAAACGCTTGAGGCGAGAAAGCGCATAGTTGCGGACATTACCAATACCTACAAGGCCGAACGCTATATCTATCTTTCGGTATCTATTCTGTCCTTCCTGTTAATTACCTACCTGGCCCTGGATTTGTATAAGCAGGAGAAAATTGGCGTCGAGCAGCTGGTGCTGTTTTTGGGGCCTACCGGCTTCCTGGCTGTGGCTGTGTCGCGCATTCTGTTTATGTGGTCTAACTCACTTAAGTTTATTTTTACAGGGAGAATGTAATTGTGGACAGCCAAAAGGTGGATGCGGAATACGAATTGCTGAAGGGCGATTTTAATTTGGTCAGGTTGGAAAAGGTGGCGCGCACCAGTCGCTATCTGAGTATTGTATTTATTCCGGTATTGTTTTTTTTGTTTGTCTACGGCGGCTACAAGCTCAAGACCTTGCGCCAGGAGTTGTTCCAGCTGGAGTCCTTAAAGCAGCAGTCGCTGGCCGAGCGCCAGGCGATAGAGCAGGAGATAGCTGCCCTGGAAAAGAAAAAGCGCATTGCCGAGGCAGATTTGATAAAAGCCTATGGCTATTCGCCAGCATGGTCGGATCAGGTGAAAAACGATCAGGCGGCTTCAGCGGCCATAGCGGCCAACAGTGCAATTAAAAAAATAACCAAAGCTGATGGTGTCAAGCCCAAGGATATCCAGGTGTATTACTACAACAAAACCATCGATGAGAAAAAAATTGCTCTGGGCCTGGAGGCGCTTGGTTATCAATTTAATGCTTTGCCAGCAACTGCCTATATGGATAAAAAGCAAACCAATGCTATCTGGTTTGGCAGCGATGTACCCCTGGCTGACGTGAAGGTTGTGGCCTTTGCTTTAATCCGCGCCGTCATCCAGATTAAGGCGATAAGGCCTTACAAAAAGTCGGCGGAAAATCCCGGGTATAAAAATAATCGAATTGAAGTGGGTGCTTCGGTGGATGTGGAAGCTTTGCCTGGCTTGACTGTTGATCAGGTGGTGTCGGCCAGCGAATTTTTGCGCTAGCCCGGAAGTTAATTTGCTAGCTTAGAGGTCAGTGCGCTAGCGCAGGTAAAATAATTAAGGCTGCAATTTGCAGCCTTAATTTTGCTGTGATCGGGTTTTGCTAATCAGGCATTGGCCACTTTAAAAGCCAATCCTGCTTGTTGCGCCGCAGGGGCTGGGTGTTTGTGTATGCCGTTTTCAGTCCAGTGGCGGCCGCTGCGTTTTACCTCGTTGCGAATGCGGTAATTTTTCGCCCAGGATTCCGCTGTCTCGTAGGAGCGCGGG
>CBIMZH010000741.1:0-1725 GCA_966248255.1 uncultured Cellvibrio sp. | reverse complement strand
GTTTTGTGGATCATTTCCACATGGTCGCGCTGCACATCCAGCACATCGTCCATACGTTTGGAGTTGGAGAAGCTGGGCGGGTCGAGCAGGATCAAATCAAACAACTGATCATTGCTGTCCAGCCAGCGCAGGCAGTCAGCCTGCTCCAGGC
The DNA here is from genome assembly GCA_966248255.1 of uncultured Cellvibrio sp. Classification (GTDB taxonomy): domain Bacteria; phylum Pseudomonadota; class Gammaproteobacteria; order Pseudomonadales; family Cellvibrionaceae; genus Cellvibrio. The sequence continues at coordinate 1,574 of CBIMZH010000741.1, read as the reverse complement.
GATTGCGCGCTTCGCTTAAACCATTCAGGGCAAAGTTTTTGCGCGCCCAGTTTAGGTAGGTGTTGGACATATCCACACTCAGGGTAAAGCGCGCACCGCCCAAAGCGGCGTGAACACTGGCGGTAGCCGTGTAGCAAAACAGGTTGAGGAAGCGTTTGTCCTTGGCCATTTGCGCCACCAGCTTGCGCACTGGGCGATGATCCAAAAACAAGCCGGTATCCAGGTATTGCCACATATTGATGTGCAGGCGCGCAGCGCCTTCCAGCACGCTGAACAAATCGCCAGTGGGACGCTCGTTAAGTTTTTCGTACTGGCTGCTGCCCTTGTTGCGGCGGCGCTGCTTGTAGCTGATTTGCGCGGCGGGAATACCCAGCGCAAAAGGCACCGCCATTTCGATTTCGGCAAAGCGCTGCGCCGCGCGATCTTCATCAACCGATTTTGGCGCTGCGTACTCCTGCACATGAGCGTAGAGCTGTTCGCTTTTGCCAAATTGGGTTTGGCCGCGATATATATCGATTGCCGCCGCGTATTCGGGCATGTCGGCATCGTAAAGGCGATAGCAACTGACTTCGTTTTTCTTCGCCCACTTATCCAACTGCTTAAGATTTTTTTGCAGGCGATTTACCAGCATCTGTGCACCGGGGGTAAGTGCCGCCGCCTGCTCTTCGCGGTTACTGGCCTGCACTTTTTGCTCTGCCTGGGCGCGCTCGCTTTCGTCTTTACTGAAGCGACCGTCCTGCTCTACCCGGCTTTTTACAAAAGCCTCGGCATTGATGCTGAACATCAACAATTCCGATTCGATGCTGCCGTTAAAGAGTTTGTATTTTTTGTCCGAGCGCAGGCCCATTTGCTTACCCAGCTCGGGGTTGCCGGTAAACACACCCGCGCGCCAGCCCTGGAACTCGTTGCGCAGTCGCTCACCCAAATGGGCGTAAAGCAATTTAAGCGATTCCACTTCGCCCAGACGCTCGCCATAAGGCGGGTTAGTGAGCACCAGGCCGAATTCCATAGCGCGGTGCGTGGGGCGTTTAAATTCCGCAAGCTCTTTGCGGCTGACACGGAGCCAGTCGTCCAGCTCCAGGCTGATAATGTTTTCCTCGGCGGCGCGCACTACGCGCACATCCGCGTCATAGCCGCGAATTTCCGGTTTATTTACCTTGGCCAGACCCAGCTTTTTGCGCTTGTGCGCCTCGTCGCGCAGCTCCAGCCAAATATCGTTGCGGTGGTTGAGCCAGCGCTCAAAACCAAAGCTGGCGCGGCCTAGGCCTGGGGCTATGTCGGCGGCAATCAGCGCCGCTTCGGTAAGGAAGGTGCCCGAACCACACATGGGGTCGATAAGCGCACCACCCTGGGCGGCGACTTCTGGCCAGCCGGCGCGAATCAAAATACCGGCCGCCAGGTTCTCTTTAAGCGGTGCCCCACCCTGCTTTACGCGGTAGCCGCGTCTGTGCAGGCTATCGCCAGAGAGGTCGATACTCAGCACCAGTTTGTTTTTGGACAGCCGGGCGTTAATGCGCAGATCCGGATCGCGCTTGGCCACCGAGGGACGCTCGCCGCTGAAATCGCGCAGGCAG
>CBIMZH010000740.1:0-1731 GCA_966248255.1 uncultured Cellvibrio sp. | reverse complement strand
GCTGGCGGCAGTTTTGGTCGCCGCGCCTGCCCCGATGACTATGTGGTGGACGCCGCCCATATCGCCAAACAATTTATCGGTCGCCCGGTAAAAATGATGTGGCTGCGTGAGGATGAAATTCTTAATGCGCGTTTCCGCCCTATGGGTGTTCACCATATTCGCGCCGCCCTGGCGAGCGATGGTTCGCCTGCTGCCTGGCAGCATCACGCCGTGGCGCAAACCCTGCTGCGCGGCACGCCTTTTGGCGGCATGGTGCAGGGGCCGGTGGAGGGGACTATTACCGAAGGGGTAGAGGATATGGCCTATGCCATTGCCAACCTGCAGGTCAATGGCACAGAGATGCCGGTGGCTGTGTCTGCGCTCTGGTGGCGCTCGGTGGGCCACTCGGGCAATGCCTTTGTGGTGGAAACCTTTGTCGATCAACTGGCAAAAGCCGCAGGCCAGGACGCGGTTGCCTACCGGCAAAAATTATTAGCCAATGCACCGCGCGCGCTGGGTGTGCTTAACGCCGTGGCGGAAAAAAGTGGTTGGGGTAAAGCTCTGTCGCAGGGCCAGATGCAGGGACAAGGACAAGGTGTTAAACGGGGGCGCGGTGTGGCTGTGCATCAATCCTTCGGCACCTGGGTGGCTCAGGTAGCAGAGGTGAGCGTGAATGCCGATGGCAGCTTCAGCGTGGATAAAGTTTTTTGCGCGGTGGATTGCGGGGTAGCGGTTAACCCGGATGTGATACGCGCGCAAATGGAAGGCGGTATAGGCATGGGTTTAAGTGCAGCCCTGGGCGAGGCGATTACGCTTAAAAATGGCCAGGTAGAGCAGACCAATTACCATATGTACCCGCTGCTGCGCATCAATGCTATGCCCCAAGTGGAGGTGCATATAGTGGCTTCGGCCGAGGCGCCTTCAGGCGTGGGTGAGCCGGGCTTGCCGCCTATAGCACCGGCAGTGGCCAATGCGCTTTTTGCCGCGACTGGTATTGCAAAAACTCGTTTGCCGCTGGGTAGTAAAGTTTAATTTGGCTTTATCACGCCTAATCCAAAAGATCGTTAATGTGCTTCGAATCCGTTTGTCATTAGGGTTGTTTTGCGAAAACACATAAATACCTCCCTGTAGCTCCCTCAAGTCATCCGTGACTTGAGGGTTTCGCAAATCAACTCTAACGACAAACTCACATTGCGTATGGCTGGATTGATTTAACCTTTTTAAATTTTCCCTCGTTTTACTCCAGAATATTTTTCCGCTTGGGTTATGCTGTTGGTTTGGAGAATTTATTGGAGACCCGCTGTGAAATATTTGTTAAGCCTGCTGCTCTGTTTATCGCCCCTGGTGCTGGCCTTTGGCGACCGCGATTACAACCAGGGCTATGACCCAAAGCGCAATCCGCTGGATGATTACCAGGCAGCAATTGCCGCTGCCAAAGCCGAACACAAACTGGTGCTGCTGGAGTTTGGCGGCGACTGGTGCGTCTGGTGTCATCGCCTGGATAAATTTGTCAGCGTCAATGAGGACCTGCATCAAGCGCTGGTGCAAACTTTTGTTGCGGTAAAAGTGAATGTCAGTCCGGATAATGGCAATGAGGCGTTTCTCGCTCGCTTTCCGCAGGTGCCCGGCTATCCGCATTTTATGGTGGTGGACCCAAATACCCTGGCGATTAGCCAGCAGGGTACAGGCAAGTTTGAGCAGGACAAGAGTTACAGCAAAGCGCGCATAATGGAGTTTGTTGCGCGTTGGCGG
>CBIMZH010000739.1:0-1735 GCA_966248255.1 uncultured Cellvibrio sp. | reverse complement strand
ATTGGCGATAAGCGTTTCCACCGGGGTCACCTTCAACCAATCTTCGCCCTCTTCCACGATTGCCCCCAGCTTGCGCAGCTCGGTGGCCATAGCGGCAATGCGGTCGGTCTCTTTTACCCGCCAACTGGCGATATTGCTCAAGCGGCAGGGGCCGTCGCAAAAGAGCGCAACCACCGCCAGGGTCATGGCGGCATCGGGGATATGGTTAAAGTCGCGATCAAAGGCTTTAAGCGGCAGGCTGGGCGCCGAGGCTTCAATCCAGTTGTCGCCTTTGGTGATGGTTACGCCGATTGCCTCCAGCGCCTCAGCAAAAGCCACATCGCCTTGAATACTGTTGGCGCCCACACCTTGCACCCGCACTGGGCCGCCACCTATGGCGCCAGCAGCGAGGAAGTAAGAGGCGGAAGACGCATCGCCCTCAACGTACATGGTACCTGGGCTGGTGTAGCCGCTGGCGGCAGGTACGGTAAAGGTCTCCCAACCGGAGCGCTCCACCTTAACGCCAAACTGCGCCATCAATTTAAGGGTGATTTCGATATAGGGCTTGGAGATAAGCTCGCTCACCAGTTCGATATGGGTTTCCTTGCCAGTCATAGGCAGGGCCATCAGCAGCGCGGTAAGGAACTGGCTGGAGACGACGCCACGAATCTGGATTTTGACTTTAGCGGCAATCTGCGCCGGCTTGATCAGCAGCGGCGGGAAGCCCTCTTCGCCCAGGTAGGTGATATCCGCGCCTATTTGACGCAGCGCATCCACCAGGTCGCCAATGGGGCGCTCGTGCATGCGCGCCACACCGTGCAGCTTGTAGGTGCCGCCAGAGAGCGCCAGAGCGGCGGTCAGCGGGCGAAAGGCAGTACCGGCGTTGCCGAGGAACAGGTCTGCCTCTTTGTTGGGGAAGCTGCCGCCAGTGCCTTCTACGCGATAGTCGTTTTCGCCGATCTTGGTCAGGCCAACACCTAAAGCAGCGAGCGCCTCCAGCATGCGGTCGGTATCGTCAGATTTAAGCAGGTCGCGGATCTCGGTAGTGCCCGAGGCCAGCGCCGCCAGCAGCAATGTGCGGTTGGAGATACTTTTGGAGCCGGGCAGCTGAACAACGCCCTGGGCGCGGGAACTGGGAGCGAGATCGAGAAATTCCATTGTTAACCTTTTGCGCAATCTGGGAAGCGGCCAAAGCGGCCAAAAATCGAGACTGCGCATGATATACAACTAGGCGCGCCAAGGCATTACAGCCAAGCCAAATTGGCCGATTTTCAGTCAAAAACCCGACTTTTTGCCCCCTGCCCCGCGCCCCTGCCCAAGCTATCGCCAACAACTGGCTAAGCGACTGAAAACACAGGCCAGATTGGCTAAATTTGGGGTTGACAGCTGCCGCCAGTATCGCCAAAATGCGCGCCTCTCATTTATGGCTAGATAGCTCAGCCGGTTAGAGCACAGCACTCATAATGCTGGGGTCGGCGGTTCAAGTCCGCCTCTAGCTACCATATTTGAAAAGGGTTTGCAGGTTAGCGCTTGCAAACCTTTTTTATTTTGCATCCATCAAAAATCCAACTTAGCTAGTTTTTCCAAAAATATCATCGAGAATGTCCTCCCATTCCTTAGACTGATTAAAACGCTGCATAACCTCACCTGTATTTTTAGCGATATCCATCAAACCTAATAAATACTCATACTCAGGGACAATTTTTTCCCACACATCAGACATGCGCTGATCCAAGGCCAGCCAATCCTCAAAGGT
>CBIMZH010000738.1:0-1736 GCA_966248255.1 uncultured Cellvibrio sp. | reverse complement strand
TAAATATTATTAGCGGCGCCAAGGTGGATTTAAGCAAGTCGTTAATTTTACCCGCGCGCTCAGCAAGCATAATTGAAATGCATTAATGTGTTGCAGTTAATTGAAGTGTTGAAGTGAATTAAAAAATCGCTGCGCGTTTTTGCAAAACATAAAAATATCGCACAACGACAGTTTTAAATGAGAAATCTATGAAAGCATCTAAATCTTACAAACGCTGGCTGTATCTGCCAGTGTTTGCGCTTATCGGCAATCTTGCCCACGCCACCAGCGAGTCTGTGGCATCTCCCGATGGCAATATCGTTTTTGCGGTCAGTGATGACACAGGCGCGCCGCGCTATTCGGTCAGCTATAAAGGCGAGCAGGTTATTGGCTCCTCGGCCCTGGGCCTGGAATTTAAAGACGTGGACGCCTTTGTCCGCGATTTAAAAATTGCCGGCAAAAAAACTGCCAAGGTCAACAGCACCTGGGAGCAGCCCTGGGGTGAGCGTCGCCTGGTAAAGGACCAGCACAACGAATTGCTGTTGACTATCGAAGGCGCGACCAACAGCAAAAAAATTATGAACCTGCGCGTGCGCGTGTTTAATGATGGTCTCGGCTTTCGCTATGAGGTGCCAGAGCAATCCGGCCTGGCAGCAAGCGCTAATGGCGAAGTGAATATCATCGACGAGAAAACGGAATTCACTGTGCCCAACCCGGCTAAAACTACCGCCTGGTGGATACCCGGACGCAATTGGAATCGCTATGAGTTTCTCTACCACACCACGCCCTTAACGCAAATGGATAGAGTGCATACCCCGCTCACTTTTAAGCTGCCCAGCGGCGTGCATATGAGTATTCACGAAGCGGCGCTGGTGGACTACGCCGCTATGGTGCTGGATCAGCAGCGCGACGGTATTTTAAAAGCCGATCTCACGCCCTGGTCGGATGGAATTCGCGTTAAAACCCATTTGGGTTTTAAAACGCCCTGGCGCACAGTGCAAATTTCGCCAGACGCCAAAGGTCTGCTCAATTCCAGTTTAATTTTGAATTTAAACGAGCCAAATAAACTGGGCGATGTGTCCTGGGTTAAGCCGGGTAAATATCTGGGTATCTGGTGGGGCATGCAGCTGAATAAATACACCTGGGGTGCAGGCCCCAACCACGGTGCTACCACGGCGAGAACAGAGGCCTATATGGACTTTGCCGCGGCTCATGGTTTTGCCGGCGTGCTAGTCGAGGGCTGGAACCAGGGTTGGGATGGCGACTGGTTTTATAACGGCGACGTATTCAGTTTTACCAAAGCCTATCCGGATTTTGATTTGCCCGCGATTACTGCCTATGGCAAACAAAAAGGTGTTTATTTAATTGGCCACCACGAAACCTCTGGCGCGGTTACCAATTATAAAAATCAGATGGATGATGCCTATAAGCTCTACGAAAAAGTCGGTGTGCCTCTTATTAAAACCGGTTATGTCGCCGATGGCGGCAGGGCCAAGCGCATTGATGACAAGGGCATAGTGCGCAATGAGTGGCACGATGGCCAGTTTATGGTGAGCGAATATATGCGTTCGGTCACCGAAGCGGCCAAGCACCATATCAGCATCAACACCCACGAGCCGATCAAGGATACCGGTTTACGTCGCACCTACCCCAACTGGTTGGCGCGCGAAGGTGCCCGCGGTCAGGAGTACAACGCCTGGGGTACACCGCCCAATCCGCCGGAGCACACACTGATGCTCACCTACACGCGTATGCTC
>CBIMZH010000737.1:0-1737 GCA_966248255.1 uncultured Cellvibrio sp. | reverse complement strand
GCCAGGGCGACCATCACCAGTGACTCCTGCAAATGGCTGTGGTTGAGTTCGGGCAACTGGCTGGATTCCGAATGGGCAAATTCGCGATAGGCCAGGGCCATCACCCTCATCCCCTGGCTGGCCAGTTGCTGCAATTGGTTGTGCCAGTAGCTTTTATCCAAAGGCTCAAGGCCGGTTTCGCCCAGCTGGTATTGGCACAGTTCCAGTAAACGGTCGGGGGCGCCTTTTACCGCCATCTGCTGCAGGCCTTCCGGGTTGCGGTGCAGGCTGGCCATATAGCGCTTTTCGGTTTCAAAGGGCAGGCTGTCCAGCCGCTGCCAGTGGTTTTGGCAGTGTAGCGGCACCAGCCCGTATTTAACCGCCAGCACAAACAGGGCGCCCTCGGTGGGGTCGCCGTGGATCAGCCACTGGCCCTGCTCCTCGGTAAGGTTGGCGTCATTGCAGAGCAGGGCGATACGGCAGGCGAGATCCAATTGCGGGCTATCGCCCAAACGCAGTTTTTGCCCCTGGCTATTGGCAATTACCCCGCTGGGATCATAGCCCTGGCCGCTGACGGTAAAGTGGCTAGTGGCGGTGACCAGCGCCCGCGCGGTCATGGCATTGGCGGTGAGGGTGCCGGTTTTGTCGGAGCAGATAACATCCACTGAGCTGAGCACCTCGACACTGGGCAGGCGGCGCACCAGCGCGCGCTGGCCAGCCATGCGCTCCACCCCTAAAGCCAGGGCGATGGTGACTATGGCGGGCAAGCCCTCGGGGATGGCGGCTACGGCTATGCCTATGGCGCCCTGGAACATATCCGCCAGCGGCAGGCCGCGCAAAAAGATGCCCACCGCCAGGGTGATGGCGGTGCAGGCAAGAATCATCAGGGTGAGTTGCTTGGCTAGCTGTGCCAGCTGTTGCTGTAGCGGTGTTTGCAACTGGGCGACGCCTTCCACCAGCTGGTTGATTTGGCCCAGCTGAGTGTTGCTGCCGATGGCCACCACCAGCCCCAGGCCGTTGCCGCGGCTGACCATTGTGCCCATAAAGGCCATATTGGCTTGCTCGGCAAGCGGGGTATCTGACTTTAGCGCCTCGGTTAGTTTGGCGCTGGGGCTGGATTCGCCGGTGAGCAGCGCCTCGTCGCAGTAAAGGCCTTTGCACTCCAGCAGGCGCAGATCGGCAGGCACCTTGGTGCCTGGCTCAAGTATTACCAGGTCGCCCGGCACCAGCTGGCGGCTGTCCAGGCTGAGGCTTTGCCCGGCGCGAATGACCAGACAGTGGCTGGCGCTCAGCTGGCGAATACTGCGCAGTGCCGCCTCGGCGCGACCCTCCTGAAAATAGCCAATACTGGCGTTGATTAGCACCACCGCCAGAATCACCCCGGCATCTACCCAGTGCTGTAAGCCGCTGCTAATTAGCGCGCTGGCGAGCAGCACGTAAATAAACGGGTCCTGTAATTGGCGCAGCCAGCGGCGCCAGGCGGGCAGGGGTTTGGCCTGGGGCAATTGGTTGTGGCCCCAGCGCTGGCGGCGGCTGATAACCTCAAGTTCACTCAGGCCGCTGCTGTTGGAAGCCAGCTGCTCAACTGCCGCCGCTGGGCTGAGGCTTAAGACTGACGCTTGATCCTTTACTTCCATGGCCGCTGACCCCAATGACTAGCCGCTGATACAACACACCCTATCCAATTCGCCCTGCTCAAAATGGGTGAGATTGGCCAGGGTGACACGACTGATGGCGGTGAGTGCCTCGCGCGTAAAA
>CBIMZH010000736.1:0-1740 GCA_966248255.1 uncultured Cellvibrio sp. | reverse complement strand
CAGGCGGGTTTTACCCTGATCGAAATCATGGTGGTGGTCATCATCATCGGCCTGCTCGCCGGTATTGTGGTGCCCAACGTGATGGAGCGCCTGGATCAGGCCAATATCCAAACCGCGCGCGCTGATATGAAGGCGATTCAAACGGCGTTAAAGCTTTATCGCATAGACAACTTTAACTACCCCACCACTGAACAGGGTTTGGAGTCGCTGGTGAGCAAGCCCAGCCTGGCGCCAGTGCCACGTCACTACAAAGACAGCGGCTACCTGGAAAAACTGCCTAAAGACCCCTGGGGTAACGACTATCAATACATGAGCCCAGGCGAAGGCCATGAATACGATATTTACAGCCTGGGCGCCGATGCTGTGGGCGGCGGCGATGGTCAAAACGCCGACCTGAGCGTGTGGGACGACAACAAGTAGGAATGATTGCCGGTGGCCAGTTGTCGCAATCAGCGGGGCTTTACCCTGATCGAAATCATGATCGTTATGCTGATTATCGGCCTGGCGCTGGGTATGGTCAGCCTCGCTGTGGGCGGCAACAGTGCCAAGGAAGAGGTGCGTAAAGCGGCTGAAGACCTGGTGTTGGAAGCCAATTATCTGGCTGAGGAAGCCGTGTTAAAAGGCGAAACCTACGGCCTTTTTGTCGAGGTCAAAACGCCCCAGGATATGGACAATCAGGCCGCGGAAGAGTGGTGTTACCACTGGCTGCGGGTGCGCGACCGCCAATGGGGTGAGATCCCCGAACTGGCGGAGACCAAATGCCTGCCCGAAGGTGTGGCCATGGTCATCAAAGTAGATGAGAAAACCTGGGAGTACGACCCAGAGCTGGAATATCAGGACCCAGTATTGGGCTTCTTTCCCGGTGGCGACAGCTCGGGCACTATCGATATAGAAATTTTCGCCGAAGATGGCGATGTGACCGATGACGAGCGGGTGCAGCGCATTCACATTAACCCCATGGGCGATTTGCACTGGCTCAATCAGGAAGCCCTGGCCGAGGCGGACGCAAGATGAGCGCGGGTGTAATTAAGGCTAAAAGCCTGGCGCGGGCGCGCGGGTTTACCCTGATTGAAACCATGATTGCGCTTTTGATTGTGGCCATGACGCTGCCAGCGCTGATCACATTGATCATGACCCAGCTGGATGGCTCGGCGCAGATGCGCGATAAAACCTACGCCTTTTGGGTGGCGCAAAATCAGCTAACTCGGGTGCTCTTGCTGCAAGAGCAAAAGCAGCAGAAAAAAATTAACGGATACCAGTTGCCGGAAAAGTCTGCCGGGGTACAGGAGATGGTTGGCCTGCGCTGGCAGTGGCAAATTAAAACCTATGAGATGGACGGTCTGCCGATAAAAGGCTTCAAGCGCGTGGAAGTGGATGTGCGCCTGCTGGGGCCGGCGGGCGGTGTCAATCTGGGTAGTGGCATGGTCGATGAAGATGTGTCACCGCTGGCCAGTATCACCGGCTATATCAGCGATCCGGAAACGCCCTGATATGAAATCTCTGCAGCCAAGGGCACGCGCTTTAACCACTCAGGCAGGTTTTACTCTGCTGGAGGTGATAGTGGCGCTGGTGATTTCCGGCCTGGTGGCCATTATGGCCTATGAGGCGCTGGATGGCGCCAGTCGCGGTGCCGAGCGCACTAACCAGGTGATGGATGAAATCAATCAGTTGGATCGCGCCTGGCAACTTCTGGACAGCGATCTGCGCCACCTGCTGCTGCCCAATGGCGCCAATGTGGTG
>CBIMZH010000735.1:0-1743 GCA_966248255.1 uncultured Cellvibrio sp. | reverse complement strand
GGCGCAACTCCGGATAGTTTGCCGGCATTACCCGCTCGCGCTTGATTCCCGGCGGCAAGAGACAGGAGCGAGTCGCCAACCCTGAATAATACTGGCTAAATACCTGCCGCTGGGCAGCGGCAATAAACATGATCCGAGTAGCGCTCTGGGGTGCAAATACCGCTTGCTCCAAGCGCAAAAAGCCGCGACAGCGCCAGCTTTGGCGATAAAACCAGGAGCGCTCCGCAAAGGCTTTATGGGCAAAACAGGTATCAGCGGCAAAATAGATATCCAGGCCAGGCATTTTGTTAAAGCCAATAACCAAATCCACTGGCGCTTTTGCCAGCTGCTGCTGACAGCGCGAAGCAAAGCTCTGCAACCGCCCCGGGTTGCTCCAGCCACTTACTGCCAGCTCCTTAATGTGCAGCGGCGCCGGCCGCTCACCTAGCCAGCGATGAGTGTAAACGGTCACCTGATGGCCGCGACTGGCGCAGGCCAGCGCCATGGCGAGCATATCGCGCTGCAAGCCGCCGTAGGGAAAATAGTGGTAGAGCAAAAACGCCAGCTTCACCGCGCTGCCCTCCCCTGAGCGCGCCGCCTATGCCTTAGCTCGCGCGCCTTAAAACGCCGGGTGCGCCAGTAAATATGCTCCAGCAGTAAGCAATTGGCGCGATTCACCTGCGCCAGTGGCTGAGCAAAATAATGGCGCAACACACGCAGCATCTCGCCCTGGCCCAAGCCAATTTCTGCCATCGAAAAACACAGGCCGGCAATATCTTTTACTCGCCAACGCCTGGGCACCCGGCTACGCAGTTGCGCGCGATGCAAGTCGGCCAGATACAACCTAGGCTGGCTGCCATTTAGCCGCCAGGCAGCAATGGACTCGATATCCACTAAAAAATGACACAAATACAGATCGCGATGGTTGATGCCATGGCTATGCATCTGCCGGGTGAGCTGCGCCATCTGGCGCAACAGCAACCGCTGCTCGCCCAGACTTATACCTTCGCGCTGCAGATAATGATCCAGCTGTTCTACGCCTTTAAGCTCGCGCGTCACAATAAACGACAGTCGCCGGGCGGGATTGGCACTTTGTTCACCGTAGGCGAGCGGCTCAAAACTGGGCACGCCAATATCCGCCAGACGCTGCAGCGCCAGCCATTCATTTTTAGCGCTGATAATCGGCAGGCGTAACTGGATTAGATTTTTGACTATCTCCCACCAGCCGACACCCAGGTGCAGCTTGCGATAGTAACCACGACCATTAATTTCAAATCTGAGCGTTTGTCGGCTGGACAGATCGCGTACTACCTGGCCGCTCAGCTGCTGCACTTCGGCCAACACATCCTTGCCCGCCCACAAGGTCTGTAGTTCCTCGCGCAGCTCAAGGCTAGCCAAGTTTTTTTTGCTGAGATCAAGGTTCGGCAAAATTGACTCCAGCATGTAAAACCAGGCTAGCGCCGGCGAGATCATCGATTGCCGCCAACACCTGCACAGGCTTTAGTTCGCGTAAACACTTGAGGTGTCCCTTGGGACACTCACGCTCAAAGCAGGGAGAGCATTCAATTTGAATAGAGACAATACGCACGCTATCCGCCAGTGGCGGGGTAAATTCCGGTGAAGTAGAGCCATAGACCACTACCAGCGGCCGCTGCAGCGCCGCCGCTGTGTGCATTAGCCCAGAGTCGTTGCTAAGGACCAGATCGGCGCAGGCCATAAGTGCTATAGCTTCACCCAGTGAAGTTGTGCCGGCCAAATTGCGTG
>CBIMZH010000734.1:0-1745 GCA_966248255.1 uncultured Cellvibrio sp. | reverse complement strand
AGGCCAACAACCGCAAAGACCAAATGCACTAACCGGGAAAAATAGCGCTTCACTCTACGACTCCTTCTTATGCTATTGCCGCTGGAACTCGCAAAAATGAACTGCAAATATCGACTCAGAAAAGCTGCAAAGCCTTAGCTTCAGGGACGCTGCAGGAATCGATAAGTTAACCCAGGCCACATCAGCTTTTTAAAGCTGAGTTAAAGCCTGCGATTTCACTCGCACAACTAAAACTAATGCAATCAATAAACAGAAGTGAACGGCCTGAAAGACGGGCAAGACTCTACCCAAAGACGATAACAACCAGGACGCACCCAAAACCCAGATTGCAGAGCAACCACTTCACACCTCAGCAGGGGAAGCCGCGCACCCAACAACCCGAATCCGGGTACACATAGCGGAAATGCTTAAGCACGAATCCCCAATTGTCACTTAACTATAACCACCAAGGTTCAAAACGCAAGTTTAGCCTGGTGATGCAATTAAAAAGGCTTAGGGGGATTTTTAATAGACAGGATTAGAATAATAAAGCTTAGGGATTAAAAGGTCTGTGCGCCGAAACAAATCACTGAGCAGGGCATTCACAGCTGAAATAACACTGATCTTCAAGACGCATGGCGGTGAGCTTGCCGCCCCAGACACAGCCGGTATCCAGCGCAAAAACATTGTTAGCTTGGGCCTTACCTTCCAGTGCCGCCCAATGACCAAAAATAATTTTGTCGTTGCGAGTTTTGCGCTCCGGCAGCGCAAACCAGGGGTAGAAACCTGCAGGCGCTGCACCTGCGCTCTCTTTGGTTTTTAATTCGAGCTCACCCTCGGGGGAGCAAAAGCGCATGCGGGTGAAGTAGTTGGTAATCAAGCGCAGGCGATCAAGCCCAACAAGGGACTTTTTCCAGCGACTGGGTTCATTGCCGTACATGGCACTCAGAAAACTATCGCAATCATTACTTTGCAAAACAGTTTCCACTTCGGCGGCGCGCTTTTGTGCCTGCTCCAAGTCCCACTGGGGGGGAATACCGGCATGCACCATGGCATAGCCCAAATCTGCATTTGCGTGCACCAGTTTTTGCTGCAACAACCAATTTACTAGTAACTCCGCATCAGGCGCACTAAGCAATTCATTAAGCGTATCGCTATTGCCCTGTTTGCGCAGGCCACGATAAACCGCAATAAAATGCAAATCGTGATTACCCAGAACAATCTCCAGCGAATCGCGCAAACTATATAAGTAGCGCAGGGTCTCCAGGCTTTGCGGGCCGCGATTAATCAAGTCGCCAGCAAGCCAGAGTTTATCTTGCACTGGGTTAAATTGGATTTGCTCAAGCAGACATTGCAGCGGCTTTAAGCAGCCCTGGATATCGCCAATTGCGTAGGTGGCCATAATCAGTGAATCGCGTGGGGAGGAACCAGCGCAAAGGCGGGGATAGTCGCATCGAACTCTGCACCTGAGAGGCTGCGCATTTGATAGCTACCCTCCATGATGCCGGTTTCGGTTTCCAAAATAACGCCGCTGGTATAGGTGTAACTCTGGCCTGGCTCCAACACCGGTTGCTCACCCACCACGCCCAGGCCGCGAACTTCTTGCAGGCGATTATCAGCATCAGTAATGCGCCAGTGGCGACTAATCAACTGCGCCTGCTCATCACCTTGATTGGTAATGGTTATAGTGTAGGAAAATACAAAGCGGCGCTGTTCTGGTTGCGATTGCGCCGCTATATAAGTGGGCTTTACCTGAATCAAAATAC
>CBIMZH010000733.1:0-1745 GCA_966248255.1 uncultured Cellvibrio sp. | reverse complement strand
ATCCCGCGATTTTCGCCCGGCGCGCGGGTGGGCTTTGTCGTAAACCTTGGCCAACTGCTGAAAATCCAGATGCGTATAAATCTGGGTGGTAGAGATATTGGCGTGGCCGAGCAACTCTTGCACCAGACGCAAATCGCCGCTGGATTCGAGCATATGGCTGGCAAAAGAGTGACGCAGCATATGCGGGTGCACATGGCTGTCCATGCCCTGCTGCTGGCTCAGTTGCTGCAAACGCAGCTGCACTGCGCGGTGACTGATACGGGTGCCGCGGTTGCTGATAAACAGCGCCTGCTCACTGGCGGCGGCGAGACTGCTGCGAATTTCCAGCCATTCTTTTAACGCGCACATGGCGTGGGAACCAATAGGCAGGCTGCGGGTTTTGTTGCCCTTGCCGGTAACCATCAGGCTGGCATCGCTCCAGTCTATATCGTTTAAATTCAAACTGGTCACTTCCGCCAAGCGTAAGCCGGAGGAATAAATTAATTCCACCAGGGCGTGGTCGCGCTTGTGCACAAAATCATCGCCTTCCACTTCAACAAACTGACTGGTTTGATCGGCATCCAGAGTTTTGGGTAATTTTTTGGGCGACTTGGGCGCGGCTATGCCATCGGCCGGATTTAACTTCATCCAGCCATAGCGAATGCAATAGTGAAAAAAGCGGCGCAGCGACGACAACCAGCGCTGCAGGCTTTTACCGCCCAGCCCCTGGCGATGCAATTGCGCCACGGCGCTGCGAACCAGGCGCGCATCTATCTCACTCAATTGAGTATATTTTTGTTCGGCGCAGAGGCGCTGGAATTTTTCGATGTCGCGCAGGTAATTGCTTTGGGTGTGAGGCGAAAATTGTTTTTCGCTGCGCATATAGGTAACAAAGGCAGCTACCTGTTCAGCAAAGGGAAGAGAGTCATTAGATGAATTGTCGGTGTCGCCCATGGAACTCACCCCCAGAGTGACGCGATTACAACAGCCGCGCGCTTAACGCGGCAGATATTTTGGCAGCAGGCGATTAAGCACTTCGGCAATATAACTTAAAAACAAGGTGCCCATGCTGGAGCGATAGTAGTGCGGATCGCGGTTGCCAATGGCGAGCATACCAAAGGCGCTGCCGTGAATTAATGGCACTACCGCCACAGAACCGATTTCGCTGGCGTGCTCGCCAAAAATAAATTCCAGTTCGGGCTGGCCCAGGGTGCCGCAGACAGCGCGATTATTTTTGATCAGGGTGCCCAGGTGCTCACGAGCATCGGTCATGCTGACAATTTTGGCCTGGCTGCTGGGAATTTTTTCACTGTTACCGAAAAAAATCACACTGGTGAAATGAATTAAAAATTCTTTATCGAAGCTGTAGTGAAGCGCATCAACTATATCGCCCAGGTCCTGACCCTCGAGCAGGCTCAGTATCAGGCGTTTGGTTTTATCAAACAGCTTATCGTTTTCGCGAGCATTGTCGAGCAACTTGCTCAGGCGATGGCGCATGTCCATATTGCGCTCGCGCAGTATGGATACTTGTCGCTCCACCAGGGACACAGCGGCACCCGACTCATGGGGCAAGCGCAGCTCCGCCAACAGATCCTGGTGCTGCTCAAAAAAATCCGGATTGGCCAGCAGATAAGCTGCAATTTGTTCCGGTTCCAATGGGTCGGCCAGGGTGGGGCGTTTGCTGTCGGTCATGGTGTTATCGCTTCCCTTAAATTCTTATTTGCCCGTGAAATACTGTGACTGCAGGACCGGTCATAATCACTGAC
>CBIMZH010000732.1:0-1750 GCA_966248255.1 uncultured Cellvibrio sp. | reverse complement strand
TAGCGCTCAGCCTTGTCAGTGATGCGGTAAGCATCGCCAATGGCTACGCCGAAAGCCGCTTTGATGGCAGTTTTCAGTTCGGTGTTTTGTGCCGCAGGTGTCCAATCCCAACGTGGTTTGCCAGCGTCGCGCGCCAGTTCCGCACAGGCTTGAACAACCGCTTGCATCTCCTGGTGACCGTAAAGTACAGCGCCCAGCATAATGTCTTCCGGCAGCTCTTTTGCTTCGGATTCCACCATCAGCACGGCGTCTTTAGTACCGGCAACCACCATATCCAACTCGGAAGTTTCGAGTTGTTTGTAAGATGGGTTGAGGATGTAGCCTTCGTCCTGGGTATAGCCCACGCGAGCGCCACCGATGGGACCGTTGAATGGAATACCAGACACTGCCAGAGCAGCCGAGGTACCGATCATAGCGGCGATATCCGGATCTTGTTTCTTGTCAGTCGATACAACAGTACAGATCACCTGCACTTCGTTGAGGAAACCCTCGGGGAAGAGTGGGCGAATAGGACGGTCGATCAGACGTGAAGTCAGGGTTTCTTTTTCTGAGGGGCGGCCTTCACGCTTGAAGTAACCACCGGGGATACGGCCAGCGGCATAGGCCTTTTCTTGATAGTGCACAGACAGCGGGAAGAAGTCCTGACCGGCTTTGGCTTCTTTAGCGCCTACAACGGTACAAAGTACAGAAACTTCGCCCATGGTAACCAGTACTGCACCCGTGGCTTGACGCGCAACGCGGCCGGTTTCCAGGGTTACAGTTTGGTTGCCGTATTGGAATTTTTTAATAATCGGATTCACTCTTTTATCCTTTGCTTTTCATATAAATTTGCGTTCGTGTTTCATTCAACACCATCGGGAACGCGCCATGTCTTATTTACTGCTCATTAATTATGAATTGGATGTTCAATCAACAATGCGGTAAACAATGCATCCTGCCAGCGCGATAGTTTTTATTGCCCTAACTACCGCTAACTCCTTCACTTCCAACCTGCCAATTAAGACCAAGGGGTAAAAACTGCCAGGTAAAAATAAAAGTGCCCGCAGAAGCGGGCACGGGACAAACTTAACGGCGCAGACCCAGTTTTTGAATCAGTGCAGTGTAGCGAGAAGCATCTTTGCCCTTCAGGTAGTCCAGCAGCTTACGACGGGAGTTAACCATACGGATCAAACCGCGACGTGAGTGGTGGTCAGCCTTGTGGTCGGCGAAGTGACCTTGCAGTTTGTTGATGTTGGCAGTCAACAGAGCAACTTGAACTTCAGGTGAGCCAGTATCGCCAGCGGCTTGTTGATTCGCTGCTACGATTGCAGCTTTTTCAGAAGCACTCAGTGCCATGATGTTTTCCTCAATTAATATGCACGATATTTACAGCCGCGGCCGTGCATATTTACAGCCGGGCTATGGCGCTGATTATCCGCATCAAAGTGGGATTTCAGCACCGACTTATTACCGGCAAGCCGGTAAATTCTTCAACCAAACGCCCCGCTTAATCAGCAGCGCGATTGGCAATAATACGTTTTGGCGCCACCCGACCATCGTCGGTAATCTCCCCCAAACCCAGGAATTGGCGGGGCGATTGAGCGCTTTCTGCACAAAAGACGCGCACAATATCACCTTGCTCGCCAATACGATAGACCTTTGTGTCCATGACTGGATTGCCCTGGCGGAAGTAGTAGGCGCTATTGGCGGGTAATACCACCTCAGGCAGGCTGGCAACCGGGGTGTCGGCACTGGCGAGACGGGCATCCAG
>CBIMZH010000731.1:0-1751 GCA_966248255.1 uncultured Cellvibrio sp. | reverse complement strand
TAAATTTTCCATGTTGCACACTAAGGTCCTCCTTAATATTAACCATTATCCAAAACCAACTTATTTAGCAGGCTGGAGAACTTCCAAACCGCCCATATAGCCACGCAATACTTCCGGCACAATAATACTACCGTCAGCTTGCTGGTAGTTTTCCATCACCGCAAGCAGAGTGCGACCAATCGCCAGACCCGAGCCGTTCAAGGTGTGCAGCAACTCTGGCTTGCCGGTTTCCTTGTTGCGGTAGCGCGCCATCATGCGACGCGCCTGGAAATCGCGGAAGTTACTGCAAGAGGATATCTCGCGGTATTTGCCCTGTGAGGGCACCCAAACTTCTATGTCGTAGGTTTTGGCCGAGGAGAAGCCAATGTCACCACCGCAAAGAACGACTGTGCGGTGCGGTAAACCGAGCTTTTGCAGAATAGATTCGGCGTGGCCCACCAGAGTTTCCAAAGCCGCATCGGATTCTTCCGGGCGCACAAATTTAACCAGCTCAACTTTTTCAAACTGGTGTTGGCGAATCATGCCGCGAGTGTCGCGACCATAGCTGCCCGCCTCTGAGCGGAAGCAGGGTGAATGACACACCAGCTTCACCGGCAGCGCCGCGTCATCAATAATTTCGTTGCGATAAATATTAGTTACTGGCACTTCGGCAGTGGGGATCAAATAAAGGCCACGCTCGTCGGTCAGTTTAAACAGGTCTTCTTCAAACTTGGGCAGCTGGCCAGTGCCGTAAAGTGAATCGGCATTCACAATAAACGGCACGTTGACTTCTTCGTAGCCGTGATCACCTGTGTGAGTGTCCAACATGAATTGCGCCAAGGCGCGGTGCAAGCGAGCCACACCGCCACGCAGCACCGCAAAACGCGAGCTGGTGATTTTGCCAGCGGTTTCAAAATCCAAACCTTGCAGCGCAGCACCCAGATCGACGTGATCTTTAACTTCAAAATCAAATTCGCGCGGCGTGCCCCAGCGGCGCACCTCAACGTTATCTTCGTCACTTTTGCCTTCGGGCACTTCAGCCGCGGGAATATTGGGGATAGCCGCAACAAAGGCATCCCACTCGGTTTGCACCTGGGCCAATTCAACTTCGGCGGTAGCCAACTCCTGTTTAATTTGCTCTACCGCCGCCATCAGTGGCGCTACATCTTCGCCCGCCTGTTTGGCTTTACCAATGGCTTTGGAGCGGGTGTTGCGCTCCTGCTGCAGGTTTTCGGTTTTTACCTGAATGGCTTTGCGCGTTTCTTCCAGGCTTTTGATTTTGGCTACATCCAATTCAAAGCCGCGCTTGGCCAAGCCTTGGGCCACGTCTTCAGGGTTGGTTCTGAGTAATTTTGAATCCAGCATAGTCGTTATTCGTCAGCTAAAAATTGTTAAAAATTTAAATGTAATCGTGAGTTAAAAAATCTTTTGTGCAATCAGTAACCCGGCGTAGGCCGCGAGCAAACCTAGCACCACCGAACCCAGGGCATAACCTATAGCATTGGCAAAATGCCCCTCCTGCGACAACTGCAAAATCTCCAGCGAAAAAGAGGAGAAAGTGGTAAAACCGCCGAGTAATCCGGTAATAAAAAACAAACGCCACTCGGGCGCCAGATGGGATTTCTCCACAAAAAATACGTAAGCGCCACCAATAATAAACGAGCCAATAATATTGACGGCGAAGGTTCCCAGCGGGAACTTGTAATTCGTTAACGGCGTAATCGCGCTCACCGCCCAAAAGCGGGCCATGGCGCCCAGACCGCCGCCCAAAG
>CBIMZH010000730.1:0-1752 GCA_966248255.1 uncultured Cellvibrio sp. | reverse complement strand
GGGACCAAATAGGCAACCAACTGACGGTTATCCATGTTGGTTTCAGCGCTATCCACTGGCCCCAGCGCCACCGCATTAACTACCGCGTTGGCAACACCAGCTTGTTGCAGCAACAGAGTTTCGATTTCACCCAGTTCCACGCGCTGGCCACGAATTTTGATCTGGTCATCAGCGCGGCCGAAGTATTCGACTACACCTTGCGGCAACCAGCGCACTAGGTCGCCGGTGCGATACATACGCGCGCCCGGTTCGCTGCTGTAGGGGTCGGCAACAAAGCGACTGGCAGTCAGATCGGCACGACCGAGGTAACCCATAGCCAGTTGGATGCCGCAGAGGTACAGCTCACCGGTCGCACCTATCGGAACTTCACGCAGGTACTGATCCAACACTCGCAACTGGGTATTCCACACCGGGCGACCAATAGGCACACCTGCACCTCCCGCCGTTGCGTCATCCTTAGCGCCATAAACCGCTGGACTGTAGTTAGCGGGGTAATAGGTCACATCCACCGCCGCTTCGGTCGGGCCGTAGAGATTGTGCAGCTGCGCGTCAAAACACTGGGTAAATTCGCGGGCCTGCACCTTGGTCAGCGCTTCACCACTACAAAACACCAAACGCAAACTCGAGCAGCGGCGTTCATCCTGTGCATAAAGCGCATTTGTGCTTGCGGTGAAAATCGCCAGCATTGAAGGTACAAAGTGCATACAGGTCACACCAAAACGCTCGATGGCGTGGATCAGCTGTTGCGGATCGCGATGGGCTTCCGGCTCAGCCATCACCAGTTGCGCGCCTACCATCAGCGGCCAGAAAAACTCCCACACCGACACATCAAAACTGCTCGGCGTTTTTTGTAGGACAACATCGGTCACATCCAACTGATATTCGTGTTGCATCCACTCGATACGGTTGTAGATCGCCTCATGAGATACCAATACACCCTTAGGTCGACCAGTAGTACCAGAGGTGTAGATAATGTAGGCCGGATGCTGGGGCGTAATCGCCACCGGTAACTCAGTTTGACTCGCTGCTTCTACATCCAACAAGGCGTCACACACGCGAATGGCCGGTGCTCCCGCCAAATTGGCGAGACGATCATGCGAGGCCTGGCTGGCCAGCAGCAAACGCGGATTGGCATCGCTAAGCATGTAGCTCAGGCGCTCATCCGGGTAGCTCAGATCCAGCGGCAAATAGGCGGCGCCCGCCTCAATTACCGCCATAAGTGCAAGGCTCAAATGCACCGAGCGCGGAATAGCCACAGCAACAATACTGCCCGGCGTTACACCTTCCGCAATCAACTTCGCCGCCAGCGCGCGTACCTGTTGGCGCACCTCGCTATAGGTCAAGTTGTGGCGCGCATCCCGTAGCGCGAGTGCATCAGGCGTGCGCCAGGCCTGATTCGCCAGAGCACCACGCAAGGTGTTGGGCGCGAGCAACTGCTGGGTCGCATTCAACTGGCGAATTAACACCGCCTCCTGCTCGCTCTGCAACGGATACTGCGCCAGTGGTAATTCCGGCTGTTCCAATAAGCTAGTGATGATGCGCTCTACCCGCCGTGCTATCTGCGCCGGATTGGCAAGTGCGCCGCGATTTTCCACCAGCAGCGTCAACTCATCGCCCGGCAGCACTAAAAGTGCCAGAGGATAATGGCTGTAGCCGCGATTGTGGACGTTGCCCATGGTGAGCGCTTGACCATCGGTGCCGGTCAGTTGATGATCCAGATAGCGACTGTCAGGGTAGTTTTCGACCACTAAT
>CBIMZH010000729.1:0-1760 GCA_966248255.1 uncultured Cellvibrio sp. | reverse complement strand
GTCAGTGCGCCGGTAAAAGAAGCTGGCGCTATCAATATTGTGATGGGCGTAAACCAGCAACTTTTTAACCCAGCGGAACACCGCATAGTTACCGCGGCCAGCTGCACCACCAACTGTTTGGCGCCGGTAGTCAAAGTGATTCATGAAAACCTGGGCATTAAGCACGGCGCTATCACCACCATTCACGACCTGACCAACACCCAGTCGATTCTCGACCAGCCCCATAAAGACCTGCGCCGCGCCCGCGCCTCTCACTCCAATTTAATTCCCACCAGCACCGGCTCGGCCACCGCCATAGCGGAAATTTTCCCCGAGCTGCGCGGCCGTTTAAATGGCCATGCGGTGCGCGTGCCCCTGGCCACTGGCTCGCTGACCGATTGCGTATTTGAAGTGGAGCGCGCCACCAGCGTTGAAGAGGTCAATGCCCTGCTCAAAACCGCCAGCGAAACCTATCTAAAAGATATCCTCGGCTACGAAACCCGCCCGCTGGTCTCCAGCGATTTTTGCGGCAACCCTCTGTCGTCCATCGTTGATGCGCTATCGACCATGGTAATCAACAACACCCAGGTAAAAATCTACGCCTGGTACGACAACGAATGGGGCTACGCTAATCGCACTGTGGAATTGGCGAGAATGGTGGGCGCGGCTTAATGCCCAACGCCATTCGCCAATACGCCCTGATCACCGCCAACTACTGGGCCTTTACCCTTACCGACGGCGCGCTGCGCATGTTGGTGGTACTGCATTTTTATCAGCTGGGTTATTCGCCCTTTGCCATTGCCAGTTTGTTTTTGTTTTACGAATTTTTTGGCGTGGTGACTAATTTACTCGGTGGCTATCTGGGTGCGCGCCTGGGGTTAAATCGCACGATGAATGCTGGCCTGGCGATGCAGGTTGTTGCCCTGGCGATGCTTTGTGTGCCGGCGACACTGCTCACTGTGCCCTGGGTGATGCTGGCGCAGGCGTTCTCGGGTATCGCCAAGGATTTAAACAAGATGAGCGCCAAGGCTTCGTTGAAGTTATTGGTGAATGATCAGCAGGGCCAGTTGTACACCTGGGTGGCGGCGCTGACTGGCTCTAAAAATGCGCTTAAGGGGGTGGGCTTTTTCCTCGGCGGTGCGCTGCTGACCTGGCTGGGTTTTAAAGGCGCGCTGGCGTTAATGGCCGGTGCCCTGGCGCTGGTGTTTATCAGCAGCCTGATTTTTTTAGGCGAGGATTTGGGCAAGGCGAAAAACAAACCCAAGTTTGGCCAGCTGTTTTCCAAAAGCGCGGCGATTAATGTGCTCTCGGCGGCGCGGCTGTTTTTGTTTGGCGCGCGGGATGTCTGGTTTGTGGTGGCGCTGCCGGTGTTTTTAGCGAGTCAGCTGGGCTGGGATTTTTGGCAGGTGGGCGGTTTTCTCGCCGCCTGGATTATCGGTTACGGCCTGGTGCAGGGCTTAGCGCCAAAAATTACTGGCAAACAACCGGCGCGCACTACAGCGGTTTTACTCGCCAGCCTGCTGACCTTGGCGACCGCTGGTTTAGCACTGGGGTTGGTTTGGGTAAGTGATGCCGGCATTTGGTTAATTGGCGGTTTAGCGCTGTTTGGTTTTTTATTCGCGCTTAACTCCTCGGTGCATTCCTATTTGATTGTCAGCTACGCCCGCGCCGATGGAGTATCACTGGATGTGGGCTTTTACTATATGGCCAATGCCCTGGGGCGACTGCTGGGCACGGTCCTGTCCGGCTGGATTTACCAGGCCTGGGGCCTGGGCGCCTGC
>CBIMZH010000728.1:0-1769 GCA_966248255.1 uncultured Cellvibrio sp. | reverse complement strand
GGTGGCGGCGGCGCTGTCTTTGGCAACTTCAGCGATATTTTCGGCGATGTGTTCGGCGATATCTTTGGTGGTGGCGGCGGTGGCCGTCGCGGTGGCCCGGCGCGCGGCAGCGACCTGCGCTACAACCTGGAGCTGAGCCTGGAAGAAGCCGTTAAAGGCGCCAGCGTGCAAATCAAAGTGCCGACCCTGGCCAGCTGTAAAACCTGTGATGGCTCAGGCGCAAAAGCAGGCAGCAAACCTGTCACCTGTACTACCTGTGGTGGTCACGGTCAGGTGCGTATGCAGCAGGGCTTTTTCTCAGTGCAGCAAACCTGCCCCAGCTGTCGCGGTCGCGGCACTATCATCTCTGACCCCTGTAAATCCTGTCACGGCCAGGGTCGCGTAGAAGAGACCAAAACTCTGCAGGTGAAAGTGCCCGCAGGTGTGGATACCGGCGATCGCATTCGTCTGTCGGGCGAAGGTGAAGCTGGCGCCGATGGCGGCCCGGCCGGTGATTTGTATGTGCAGGTCAATGTGCGCAAACATGCCATCTTCCAGCGCGACGGTGCCGACCTCTACTGCGAGGTGCCCATCGATTTTGTCGACGCAGCCCTGGGCGGCGAACTGGAAGTGCCGACTCTTGATGGTCGCGTTAAATTAAAAGTGCCCGCCGAAACTCAAACCGGCAAGCTGTTTAAACTGCGCGGTAAAGGTGTAACCCCGGTGCGCGGCGGTGGCGTGGGTGATTTGCTCTGCCGTGTGGTGGTGGAGACACCGGTCAACCTCACCGGCAAGCAGAAAGAGCTGCTTAAAGAATTCCAGGCCAGCATGAAGGGCGGCAAATTCTCGCCCAAAAAGGACTCCTGGTTTGACGGGGTAAAGAAGTTTTTTAACGAGTAATTAGCTTCAACAAAAAGGCCGGTGTGAAAGCATCGGCCTTTTTGTTTGCGGGTAATAAGCGGGTCTGGATGGGCCCGCTGGTGCTGGGCCGCTGCTACACTAGAACCACATCTACGAGAAAAGCCCAAGGTGTATCCTATGCCGCTTTGCCCAGGGTTGGTCTGCGCTCTGTGATGCGCGCACATAATCTCATTGTTAATCAAAGACATGGTCAGCAAGCTCTGGCCTGGCTTTTTATTGCCTGGTTTTTACTTGCCGGGCAATCAGCCCGCGCATTGGCTGAGGAATCGCTTCAGCCTGGTGAGTTGATGCTGGAGGAAATACGCGTAGTCAGCCCGGACTACTGGTGTCCCTTTGGCTGCGAGGCCAATAGCAGTCATGAAGGCTATCCAATTGATATTCTGCGCGCGATTTTTGAGCCTCGGGGCATCAAAATAACCTATTCCAATTTAAACTATTCGCGCGCAATTATTGAAACCCGCAAGGGTCGCTTTACGTTAATCCCCTCGGTTTTTAAAGAAGAGGCTCCCGACTTTATTTTTTCCCGGCAAACTATTTCGGATTCGCGCTATTGTTTTTATTCGCGCGCGGACAGTAGCTGGACTTTTACCGGCGCTGACTCTTTAAAAAATATGCGCATAGGTGCGATAAAAAGTTATAGCTATGGTGAATTGATAGATAAGGCCATTGCTAAACAAAAAGGTCGGTTTGAATTGCAAGCGGGCAATAACTTAACCGAGCGGCTAGTGCGCATGCTGCTTGCCGGGCGCCTGGATGTGTTTATCGAAAACGAATATCTGGTGGCTTACAATTTGTTACTCAATCCAGATGTGAAATTGCGCGAGGCTGGCTGTGAAGCTTCCAGCTCCACCTATATAGCTTTTTCTCCC
>CBIMZH010000727.1:0-1770 GCA_966248255.1 uncultured Cellvibrio sp. | reverse complement strand
TCGCGTCCGATTATTCGGCGATACAAGTGTTGGATTATTGGCAGGATCCGTTGTTGCAGATTCCTGCAGACACGCTGGTTGTGCTCCGAATTTCCGAAGCGCGCATGCAAAAACTCTTGCGTTATATCGACAATTCGGTGGAGCTGGATGAGCGGGGCAGGCCGCTGGCGTTGATCGCTTACGATGAAAACACAGGTTATTTTTATAAAGGTAAACAGCAATACAGCATCTTGAGCAACTGTAATACCTGGAGCAGTTTAGCTCTGCAAAAAGCCGGTATTCCGATCAAACGCAAGTTCAAATTGACGGCGCAAAGTGTGTTTGAGCAGGCCAAATTGGTTGCGGATTATCAAAAGCAAAATAGCCAATTGGCCAGATCCGACGCTGGAGCGTTATAGTTTTTGATTTTTTAGTGCTAAATAGTCTTAAACTTGCTTATGTCTTGTCTGTTTTTTGTGCAGATCGGCGCATAGAATTATCACTGGGTAAATCTTTTTCGAGGTAACTTCTATGGACGTTGGTTCAGCTGTTAACCAGGGTTTGATTGGCATGCAACGAAGCCAGTCTTCCATGTTTCAATCCGCTCAACAAATTGCAAGCGCTGCTACCCAAGGCGTTAATGCTTCACCGCAAGATTTGGCAGAGAATCTGGTCAATCTTAAAGTGCAGCAAAATTTGTTTGATGCCAATGCCAAAGTAGTCAAAACCGCCAACGACACCCTGGGTAGTTTGTTGGACGTAAAGGCCTAAATAATCCTTCGGGGGATTTATGATCAACAACGTGAGTTCCAGTTTTCCGACAGTTTCGCCGCTGGTAAATTAACCAGTAGGGCGTCAGGCTGTGGGGCAGGAATCTACTGATCTAAAATCTTCCAGTTTCAAACCGGCTGAACAGTCTGCGGAGTCGGCGCGTCAGGAAAACCGGCGTTTGCCGGGTGACAGTCCTTCTCAGGATGCAGAAAGCAACCGTTTGTCCGATGCCAGAGATAGGGCCGCTCCGGTTGATGAGCGGGAGCAGCGCAAGCAGCAAGCGGAAAAACAGCGGCTTGAAGCTGAACAAAAAATTGTTGATCAATTATCTGCGCGTGATCGTGAAGTGCGTGCGCATGAGCAGGCGCACGCAGCGATTGGTGGGCAGTATGCTGGTAGTCCCACTTACACTTATCAGCGTGGGCCTGATGGTGTGAGTTACGCCGTAGGGGGCGAGGTGTCGATTGATACTAGCCCCATCCCAAATAATCCAGAAGCGACCCTTCGTAAGGCCGAGCAGATTGCCCGTGCGGCCAGTGCGCCGGCTGAGCCTTCAGGGCAGGATCGTGCAGTGGCAGCTCAGGCGGCCAAGATGGCGCAGCAGGCCAGAGTGGAACTCAGTCGTCAATCGCAAGAAACAGTGCAAGAGCGGGAGCCAATTCAGTCCGAAGAGGTTGTCCCTGCTGATGATGTCGAGGCTCGTAAAGCAGCAGAGCAAGAGGCTCTGGATAAACAGCGCAAAGAAGAAGAGGAAATCCGGGAGCAGTTAAAGATTGAATCGCAAAAGCAATCGGTTCGCGCTCTTGAGTTGGCTGAATTGCAGCGTAAAAACATCACCACTAATCGCCGCCTGTTGGAAATAGACAGTTTTGAGCGCTTGGGTGCCGGGCGATTGGTCGACAGCCGGGTTTAATTTCTTTTTCCTTGACCCTCCGGTAGTCGCTCCCTATAATGCGCGTCCTCTTTGAGCGTATCTAAAGAGTTGTCGTCGCGGGGTGGAGCAGCTTGGTAGCTCGTCGG
>CBIMZH010000726.1:0-1772 GCA_966248255.1 uncultured Cellvibrio sp. | reverse complement strand
TCGGCACTAAAACCATTCAGGAGCTGGTGCTTAAAGGCCGGTTCACTGAAATCAAAGAGATTATGGAAAAGTCGGAAAACCTCGGCATGCAAACCTTTGACGGTGCCATCTTCCGCTTGTATATGGATGGCCTGGTCAGTTTTGATGATGCCATTGCCAATGCCGACTCGCCCAATAACCTGCGCCTGCGTATTAAATTGGCCACCGAAGGTCATTCGTCTGCGAGCGCTGCAGCGCCAGCGGCCAGCTCCGGCCTGGGCGAATTGAGCCTGGAAAAAATTGACGATGAGGAGCCACCGCAATAGGCTGCCAGCCATTTACTTCTGCGGGAAACCTTTATGAGCCTCAAGCATATAGAGCAGCTGCTCAAACCGCGCTCCATTGCGGTCATAGGGGCGAGTAATCAGGCCAATCGCCCGGGCAATGCAGTCATGCGAAATCTGCTCCAGGGCGGTTTTGATGGGCCGATAATGCCTGTCACCCCTCATTACAAGTCGGTTAACGGTGTGCTTGCCTATCGCTCTATAGACGAGCTGCCACTGGTGCCCGACCTTGCCATTATTTGCACCCGCGCAACCCGTGTGCCCGCCATTATTTTGCAGCTGGGGCGCAAAGGCACCCGCAGTGCCATAGTCATAGCTGCAGGCCTGGAAAATTTATTTACCGCCCAGGGCACCAACCTGCAAGAGCAGATGCTCGCCATCGCCAAAGAGTGGGGAATGCGCATACTCGGCCCCAACTCGCTGGGCTTGATGGTGCCAGCCATAGGCCTTAATGCCAGCTATGCGCACACCATGGCCAAAGAGGGCAAGATCGCGTTTGTCACTCAATCCTCCGCTGTTTGTGTAACTCTGCTCGACTGGGCGCGGCGGCGTCGCATTGGTTTCTCCCATGTGATTGCCGTGGGCGAGGGCGCCGACGTCGACTTTGATGAAATGATCGACTATCTCGGTCGTGATCCAAAAACCAGCGCCATTCTGCTGTACATAGATAACATCAAAGATGGCCGCATCTTTTTATCGGCGGCGCGCGCTGCTGCCTTTAACAAACCCCTGCTGGTGATTAAGGCCGGCGGTCAGGTTGAACAGGCTGCGCTTATGTCGCGCCTGCCGCCAGAAAAAATTGGCCACGACTCTGTATACGATGCCGCCTTTAAGCGCGCCGGTATGCTGCGCGTGGCGGATTTGCGCGAGCTGTTGGCGGCGGTGGAAACCCTCGCCAATGGCAAGCCTATTCAAGGTGAGCAGCTGGTGATACTGGCCAATGGCGATGGCCCAGGCGCTATGGCCATTGATGTGTTGTCGCAGCGCGGCGGTCGCCTGGCCAGCCTTAGCCCGGAGCTGATCGCCGAGCTGGAAAAAGTGATTCACCCCGGCGGCCGCGCCAGCAACCCGATTAACTTGTTAGGTGATGCCAGCCCGGAAGATTATCAACAGGTGCTGCAAATTTTATTGCGCAGTAACAGCGTGGAAAATCTGCTGGTGATGCACGCGCCCTCGGCCTTAACACCGGGCGAAGTCTATGCCGAGCAGGTGATAGCAACGCTAAAAAATCATCAGGGGCGCAAGCCCAATCTGCTTGCCAACTGGATGGGTGAAGATGCTGCTTTGGAGGCGCGTCAGCGTTTTGCCGATGCGGGCATTGCCTCCTTCCGCACCCCTGAGGGCGCTGTGGGTGCCTTTATGCATATGGTGCAATACAGACGCAACCAAAAACTGTTGCTGGAAACCCCGGATTCGGTAAGCGAAACCATTCCCCATCACCCGGAAATT
>CBIMZH010000725.1:0-1775 GCA_966248255.1 uncultured Cellvibrio sp. | reverse complement strand
GGTCAATGGCTGCTGGTTTACGCCATATATTTTGGGGAGCTGAATTTGATTTAGTTTTTTGTTATCCACCTCAAGCTCAATAGATCGCCCTTGAATTTTAATTGGCACAATCGCTTGTGTGCCATCCGCAAAAATCAGCCTGGCGGTTAGGCCTGTGGCTGGCTTTAAGGCTATAGAAGTCCATAGCTTGAGGTGGTTTGGGTGTTGGCTTTCGATTTTTACCAAGCGCGGGGCGTCTTCGGCGGTTATGGGGAAACTTTTAAAAGGGGGAATATCCGCTTCACCGCCTTGTTCATAAGCGCCTATATCCGGTGCGCTGCCGCTGTATTTAATTGCGTAGTCGTCGATTTGTATTGGCGTACCTGCATCCAGGCCGAGCTTGGCGCGATTGTGCAGTTGCTCTTTATCGGCAAAGGCGAACTGGCGATCAATCACATTGGCTTTATCCAATGCCGCCGAGCCGGTGGGCTGGTTAAAAATATTGTGGCTGATGTTATAGGAGCTGTGGATAAGCTTTAACGGCAGCGGTGCCATAGTCTGGGTAAAGTAGTGGGCGTTGTTCTGGTAGTGCAGGTTTCTGCTCTCGCCGCCGTTAAATACCGGCTTGTCGCCGTACCAGCTGTTGTTAAATACCATAAAGGGGCCGCTGGGCAGCGGGCCTTTGTCCTCGAATTTTAAAATCTTACCCTTGCTGTGCTCGCCCTTTGGCTTGGCGGTGGTAATACCTATATTGCGGAACACATACCAATGGCCGCCGCTGACTTCGGTAAAAGAAAAATAGCCGTGGGCATTCACAATGTGGTTGCGGTACACCCACCAGTTAGTGGCGTCCACCTCCGGCTCTATGGGGTTGTCGCGGATATTGATAAAGCGGTTGTTGTAGATCTCTATATTGGCATTGGTCGCGCCCGGCTTTTTGCTGTCGCCCTTCATGCGAATGCCGTTAAAGGCATTTTGAATCAGGCTATTGCGCACAATAATATTGCCCGCTATGCCCTTGGCAAACACCAGGCTGCCGTTGAGATGTTTCATCTCTCCGTGGTGGGATGTCGCCCAGGGAATGCGCCAATACACATCACCACTCGGGTCCTGATTCCAGCTAACCGAATCCAGCAGCAGGTGATGGCTGTTGTCGCCCTTTGCCAGCACCGGGTAGCGGCCACCAATAAAAGCCAGGCCCTCAAAACTAATGTAATGGGAATCTATTAAGGCCACAGCAACAGCGCCACAGCCTTCGAATTTAAGGTTTTTAATTGTTAAGTGCTGGGAATCCTTAAAGGCGAAGCAATAACCCGCTTTCGCCGAAGCCGCCTGAATAAGCGTCGCCTCACCCGCGCCAAGCAAAGTAATCGGCTTGGCAAAAGTGCCCTTAAGGCTCATACCCAGGGAGAGTTGGTATTCACCAGCGGATAATTTAATCGTATCGCCCGCAATGGCTTTGTCTATAGCCGCAGAAAAATGCAGCTGGTTTGCATTTGGGGTTTGGTTATCGGGAACAAC
This sequence comes from uncultured Cellvibrio sp., assembly GCA_966248255.1. Lineage (GTDB taxonomy): Bacteria > Pseudomonadota > Gammaproteobacteria > Pseudomonadales > Cellvibrionaceae > Cellvibrio. The sequence goes on along the minus strand of CBIMZH010000725.1, from coordinate 275 downwards.
CAGGTATTCAGTGGCACTGGCGGTGTGGTTGAAAAAAGCTAAGACACAAGCCGCGAATAGATTTGCGCTTAATCCCTTAAATTTAATTATTGGCATTAACAAATTCCCAATTTCCTGTAGCCACGTCATATCCAGCCACCCAGAATTTATTGGGTCGGCCATTAATGCCAAGGGTATCGAAATCTTGGACTACCCATTTATCAGGCTGGACACCTCGATCAATTTTCTTGGAAAGAAATTCGATATTTTCAACTATGGGAGTCTCTACCGGATTG
>CBIMZH010000724.1:0-1775 GCA_966248255.1 uncultured Cellvibrio sp. | reverse complement strand
GCTTTGTCAGCGGATTTGACCGAGGGATACAGCGTTTAGATTTTTATTTTTACCGAGGGATTTGCTAATTACTGCACGGGATAGCATTTTATTAGTTTTATAATTTTGTCGTTGTTAGGTTCCGACAGAGCTAGCCGCCGAAACCTTTTGCATCATAAGTCGTGCGCTCTAATTCACCAAGCTTTTTGTTCTCACTCTGTGAATTAATACGGCCTTTTAACTTAATGCCGTTTTTTCGGTTGCGCAAAGTAACGCAACCAAACATAGCCAGCAATGGCTGATACCAGAGACCCCAACAGAATCCCCAGGCGATCATTGAGCACCTGATTTTCTAAGGTTGCCTCAAACGCAAGTGAGCCGATAAATAAACTCATGGTAAAGCCCACACCGCAAATAAGTGCTATGCCATAAAGTTGTGACCAGCTCACATCGTCAGCCAACTTGCCCCAATTTAATTTTACTGCCAGCCAGGTAAACAACATCACACCTAACTGTTTACCCACAAACAGGCCGAGGAAAATCCCCAGGGGCACAGGCGCAAGCACATCTTTCAGGGTAAGCCCCGCCAAGGGCAAACCGGCATTGGCAAAGGCAAATAGCGGCAGCACCATAAATGCCACAGGGCTGTGCAGGTCCTTTTCCAGTTCCGCCATGGGCGCTACTGCCCTGCCCTCGTCATCTGTACCTTTAAACGGAATAAACATCGCCAGCGCAATACCCGCAAGCGTGGCGTGAACGCCAGACTTAAGCAGGCTCACCCAGACCACCAAGCCCACCAGCATATAGGCCGCCTTGCTCATCACCCGATTGCGATTGAGCAGCCACAAAATCACCAGACCTATAGCGGCAAAAATTATCGCCGTCAGTGACAGCTTGTCGGTGTAGAACAGCGCTATCACCACTATGGCCCCTATATCATCGAAGATCGCCAGGGACACTAAAAAGATTTTTAAACTGGCTGGCACCCTGGGGCCCAACAGCGACAGCACACCCAGGGCAAAGGCGATATCGGTAGCGGTGGGAATCGCCCAGCCGTGCAGGTTGTAAGCATCGCCGCGGTTAACCATGGCGTAAATAAGTGCTGGCACCAGCATTCCGCCCACAGCGGCAAAGCCCGGCAGGGCTATTTTGCGCAGCTGGTTAAGCTCGCCCACCAGCATCTCGCGCTTTAGCTCCAAGCCCACCAGCAGAAAGAACAGGGCCATAAGGCCATCGTTGATCCACAGCAATAGCGGCTTGGCGATAGAAAATTCGCCAATGGCAACTATCACGCGGGTAGACAAAAGCTGGTCGTAGTAAACCTGCAAAGGGGTATTGGCGGCAACAAGCGCTATGGCAGCGGCGAACATCAGCACCAGGCCGCCCGCCGCTGGATGGTGTAACAATTTGGCCAGGGGTGACTTCATCAACAAACTCCGCAAGGGCAAAAGGGTATTAGTGGAGTTTGGGGCCTAAGGTGCGATTTACCAAGGGTTTTAGCGGAAATTAACACGCACCAAGTTGGCGGGCACAAATAAAAACCCCGACCAAAAGCCGGGGTTTTTGCGAATTCCTATTCTCATCTGATCTCAGCTGGGTGCCAATACAAACAGCACCAGGTGAACTAACGCGAGACAGCTGCAAAGCGCCATTTGTTGACGTAGGGTCATTTGAATCATGATGTTACCTATTCTTATTGTGGAGGCGCACCGCTAACATCTATGCCGGAGGGCCTCGTCAGGTTAAATAATTACTCCTGTTCTATTGAATAAACGTCCTGTTAAAAATGCTTGCTG
>CBIMZH010000723.1:0-1785 GCA_966248255.1 uncultured Cellvibrio sp. | reverse complement strand
TTCAAAATCGTATTTTTCTATGGCTTTGCGCAGCGCTTGAATTTTGCTGCGATCAAACTCAGGGGGCAGCACCTGCTGCAAGCTGTCAATCTGTTCCAGCGCATCAGTATCAAAATCCCCCAGCAGGGCCAGCAACTGATTAATGACGTGCATTTGCTGCTCGGGTGTCACTTCAAGCAAGGGGCGAGTTACCAAGCCATTCTCCGAAGCCTGCTGTTGCAATGGTTCAAGCCCGGCCAACACCAGCTGCAAAGCGGCGCGCGTATCGGCCAGCGGCTGCGCTATGGGTGCGCCGGTTTTGCACGCCTGCTCCAACACAAAGGCGGCACTGGCCAGGTCTTTGGCCCCCAGGCTGGCAGCAATACCTTTTAGCGTGTGCACATAGCGCTCGCCTGCAGTTGCATCCGCATCAGCGCAGGCCGCGGCAAAACCAGCGTCAAAATTTTGGTAGCTGGCGCTAAAGCGCAGCAGCAGTTTTTGATAGAGCGGTAAATTATGTTGCGTGCGCGCCAAGCCATCTTCGGTATCTATTCCAGCAACGGGCGCAATTGTTTTTAACCCATCGTCAACCTCGGCAGCGGTTAACGCCTGGGTTTGCGGATGCGCCGGCGCTATCCACTTGGCCATAGTTTTAAACATATCGGCAACCAATATCGGCTTGGCTATATGATCGTTCATGCCCGCCGCCAACACTTTTTCGCGATCGCCCGCCATCACATTGGCAGACATGGCAATCACTGGCAATTTGGCAAAGCGCGGCTGCGCGCGTATACGCCGCGTAGCGGTATAACCATCCATTACCGGCATCTGGCAATCCATAAGTACGCCGTCAAACTCCTGCTGCGCCAGCGCACCCAGCGCCTCCTGGCCGTTATTGGCAAGCGTCACTTTTATGCCGTTAGTGGTGAGCAGCTCCAGCGCCAACTCCTGGTTAACATCATTGTCTTCGACCAACAGCAGGTGGGCGCCGCGCAGTGCAGCAATGGCCGCTTTAGCTTGAGGTTCACGCGGCAGCCCGCGATTTTGTTTGCGCAGCGCCGCCTCGCCCATGGACGTTAAAATAGCGTCGAGCAGGCTGGAGGGCGTAACCGGTTTGGTGAGTATGGCCGCTATGCCCAGGCCCAGCGTTTCCTCTATCAGGTCGTCGCGGCTATAGGCGGTAACCATAATGTATTTGGGCTTGAGTTGAATTTTTGCATTGGCCTCGACGCTGCGAATAACTTCAATACCGGTCATGCGCGGCATACGCCAGTCGATAATTAACACTTCAAATGGATTGCTCGCGCTCGCCTCATCCAGCGCCTGCAAGGCAGCCTCTGGCGAATCGGCAATAAAGGGTTTAAAGCCGAGCGCATGGAGAATGCCGCCGAGAATTTCCCGCGCCGTGGCATTGTCATCTACCAATAAAATGCGCGAGCCGCGAATACCTTCGGGCACTGGCTGGGTCTGCCTGATACTGCCACTGCCCACATCAAACAGCGCGGTAAAATAAAAACTGCTGCCCTGCCCCAAAGCGCTTTCAACCCAGATGCTGCCCTGCATCATGTCGGTGAGGCTTTTACAAATAGCCAAGCCCAAACCCGTGCCGCCATATTTGCGTGTTGTAGATGAGTCCGCCTGGCTGAAAGATTTAAACAGATTTTTCTGCTGCTCCTCAGACATACCTATGCCCGAGTCTTTAACCGAAAAGTGCAGCAGACAGCTTTTATCACTCTGCTGCTCCACGCCTATGGAGACAACAATCTCGCCCTGGCCGACGGCTGCAAGATCGGTCGTGGCGAAGGA
>CBIMZH010000722.1:0-1786 GCA_966248255.1 uncultured Cellvibrio sp. | reverse complement strand
ACATACTTATCCACGATAGCGCAGGCAGCTGGATTATCGAGGATATCGCCCAGTGGCGTAGTCTCGGTAGAGAAGGCCGCAACAGCAGCTTCAACAGCAGGCTTAACCGCTTCATCAGCGAAAGCGCCGACAACCGGCAAAGCGAAAAGGGAAGAAAGAACACTAGCGAATACTAATTTGCGCATGGGAATCACCTCGTTTGTTGGCACTTATTAGCAGGTTGGACAGCATTATCACACGAAACCGTACCTTTAGCAATCATTTTCAATCACTACCAAGCAAGTCGCGCCGCCATTAACAGCGAAACCAGCCTTTTAGCCTGACCTTCAAGCTCTTCTAGAGTAAGTTCACGCGCGGAAGCCTCCTGCATAAACCAGCCATAGATACCACTAATCAGCGTTCGAGCCACCGAGTTTGAGTCGCCACAGGGAATAGAGTCACGAATTGCCGCGGCTTCAATATCGGCTGTAATCACACCCACGATATAAAGATAGCCCGTCTCGTAAAGATCTTTATTTAACTGGGGAAAGCGCTCTCCAACTGCCAACAAAAGACGATTAAAGGCGCGAACTTCAGGATTAAACATAGATCTGGCGACATGCAACGCGTGATGCTCCAGCCGCTGGCCAAGATCCTCTGTTAACAAGTAATCATCAGCTGCCGCCTCACTAGACCAATCCTTAACGCAGTCCTCTACCACCGCGTGAAATAGGGCTTCTTTGGATGGGTAGCGAGAATAGAGGGTACCTTTGGACATGCCAAGCGCCAAAGCCACACCTTCCATGGCTACGGCATCGTAACCATCGGCGAAAAACATTCGACGGGCCGTTTTAAGTAGCGCCCCCTGAATGGCTTCCACCTGAGCGGCGGTTGGCCGACCACGCTTGGGGCGAAACTCAACAGTGGAATCATTTTGTTTTTTCATAACACCTATGGAAGCCCCATCACAAAGTAAAAGTCAGGATTATTAAATACACCTGCCCGGTAGACCCCGCTTGGGCCAAACCAAAATACCAGGTGTTGAGCACTTATGACTTAAGTCAATAATAGCATAATCGTACGATATCGAACTATTTACTTTATTTGCCATAAGTGATTGAATATGATTGCTATTGACTATTTATCATAGTCGACTGGTGAGCTCAATTTCAGCGCCACTTTTTGATTAAAACAAGTTTCAATCCAATTCGTCCAGCTCAGCGTGCCTAACTATGACAAAGCGAAAAATAATTCTTCCTTTACTGGCCTTGATTCCAATTGCCTGGTTCGCGCTCAAACCCTCAAGCAAGGAGGCGGAGCCTAAGCAAACGCTAGCTCGACCTGCGCTTAATGTAGACGTCACCCAACCGCAATGGCAGGACTGGCCGCAAACGCTAAAGCTCCAGGGCCCCCTAAGCGCCTGGCAGGAGGCCCTGGTTTCAGCCGAAATTAGCGCCGTCGCCGTAACCTCTGTGCTGGTGGATGTGGGCAGCAAGGTACACAAAGGCCAAGTATTGGCCACCTTAAATAACAAAACGCTTCTCGCCGAAGTCGCAACCAGTCAGGCGCAGCTGGACACCGCCCAGGCACAGTTACGCCAAGCTAAAGCAGATGCCGATAGAGCGCGCCAACTCAAAGACCGCAATGTGCTTTCTGCACAACAGATTCAACAATTGGAAATAGCTGAACAAGTAGCCGAGGCAGGTGTGAAATCTGCGCAAGCGCAGTTAGGGCTGAGCCAAATTCGCCTGAGCCAAACCAAAATCCTCGCCGCCGACGATGGCGTTATAGCCTCGCGCTCGGTGAG
>CBIMZH010000721.1:0-1792 GCA_966248255.1 uncultured Cellvibrio sp. | reverse complement strand
CATCAGGTTCAGCATCAGCGCGAATGTCCAAACGCAAACTCACCCGGCGCCAGCAGTGGCGCATCGAAAAAATCCAGGAAGAGCGCAGCGCCCGCGCCGCCAAACGCGATCAGCGCGCCGATGAGCAGCTGAGCGAGACCGACCTGGGGCCAGAGCAGCACGGCCTGATCATTACCCATTACGGCACCCAGGTAGTGGTGGAAACCACCGAGGGCGAAAATGCTGGCCAGCATCAGCGCTGCCACTTTCGCAGCAACCTGGGTTCGCTGGTAACCGGCGACCGGGTGGTCTGGCGCCCGGGCAACCCCACCGGCGTGGTAGTGGCAGTGCAGCCGCGCGATTCGGCGCTGCAGCGCCCCGACCCCCACGGCGATATGAAAACCGTGGCTGCCAATATCGACCGTATTCTGATTGTGGTGGCGCCCTACCCTGAGCCCCACGCCAATCTGATTGACCGCTACTTGGTGGCGGCCAACGCCATAGACATAGAGCCGGTGCTGATCATCAACAAAGCCGACCGCATAGACGACAGCACCCGCGAAAAAATCACCTACCTGGAAACCACCTACCGCAACCTGGGTTACGAGGTGCTGCTGGTGTCCACCAAGGCCGAGAGCGGGCTGGATGGCCTGCGCCAGTTTGTCAGCCAATTCACCAGCGTATTTGTCGGCCAGTCGGGGGTGGGCAAGTCATCTTTGATTAACGCGCTGCTGCCAGAATCGAACCTGCGGGTGGGGGAATTGTCGGAGAGACAACAGGGCACTCACACCACTACCAGCGCCACCCTCTTGCACTTTCCCGGCGGCGGGCATTTAATCGACTCGCCGGGTATTCGCGAATTTGGACTGTGGCACATGGAAGAGGATCAGGTTTTGGAGGGTTTTATCGAATTCCGGCCCTTTATTGGCTACTGCAAGTTCCGCGATTGTTCCCATCGCCACGAACCTGGCTGTGCCATTTTGAAAGCGCTGGATGAGGGTAAGATCAGCCATACCCGTATGGATTCCTACCGGTATATTTTGAGCACGCTCGAAACAGATACCTTTTAACTCAAGGAGTTAGCAATGGCGCTTCCGTTTGTAATTGAACCTACTCAGCTGGCAGCTCTGCTCGCCCAGCCCACCAGCAAGCTGCTGGTGATAGATATGTGCGCCGAAGCAACCTATATGCAGGGGCATATCGATGGCGCCATTAATGTGCCGCCGCAAAAGATTGTCGCTGCCGAAGGCCCAGTGCCGGGCAAGATAGCCTCGGTGGAAAAACTCAACCGCCTCTTCTCCTTCCTTGGCCTCACGCCGGACACCCATGTAGTGGTTTACGACGATGAAGGCGGCGGCTGGGCCGGACGTATGATCTGGACCCTGGATGCCATAGGCCACAAACACTACTCCTACCTTAACGGCGGCCTGCACGCCTGGCTGGCATCCAAACAGCCGGTAACCCGCGAGGTGCCCACAGTCACCCCCAGCAAGGTCTCGGTAAAGCTGGACCCGAAAGTGGTGATTGAGATACCCGATGTACTGCTGGAACTGGAGCGCGCCGATTCGCTGATTTGGGATGCGCGCAGCCCGGCGGAATATGCAGGCACGCGGGTGACGGCAATGAAATCCGGCCATATCCCCGGCGCCATTAACTGCGAGTGGACCAGCCTGATGGACCCGGCCAATGCCCTGCGCATTCGCACTGACGCCAAGCAGTACCTGGCCAGCCTGGGCATTACCGGCGACAAGCGCATTATCACCCACTGCCAAAGCCACCACAGATCCGGTTTTACCTACCTGGTGGGCAAGGC
>CBIMZH010000720.1:0-1799 GCA_966248255.1 uncultured Cellvibrio sp. | reverse complement strand
CGCAGTGCCCGGCTTGGCGGCGGCTGAGTGAAAATCTTTAAACAGCTGCTCGCTGCTGCGGGTTTCGCAGGCGGATAAATCCCAGTCGATCTGCAACAACTGGCGGGCTTTTTTCGCCGCCCAAAAGTTTTCTGCCACCACCGCCACACCGCGCGGAATCTGCACCACGGCCACCACGCCCGGCACCGCCTTGGCTTTGTCGGCGCTAACACTTTTTACCTTGCCAAATACTTTGGGCGGGTAAGCCACCAATGCTGTGAGCATGCCCGGCAAGTAAATATCCTGCGTGTATTGCGCCTGGCCAGAGGTTTTATCGGGGCTGTCTTTGCGCGGAATTTGTTTGCCAATTAAGGTGAAATCTTTTGGGTCTTTTAACTTGGGCGATTGCGGCGGTGTTAACTTAGCCGCGGCGGCCGCCAGTTCACCAAAGCTGAGTTTTTTATTGCCGTAGCTAATCACCCCGGCGCTGACTTTTACTTTCTCCGGCGCCACCTTCCAGTGATGGGCGGCGGCCTCCACCAGCATGGCGCGGGCGGCAGCTCCGGCATTGCGCAGCTGGGCAAAGGAGTTGGCAATGGACGAGGAGCCGCCGGTGCCCTGAGCCTGCCCCCAAAATAAATTGTTGTAGCGGCTGGCATCGGCGGGGGCGAATTCCCAGCGCATCTGCTCCCAGCTTGCGTCCAGTTCTTCGGCGACCAACGAGGTCAAGCCAGTGCTTACGCCCTGGCCCATATCCAGGTGTTTAACCGCTACAGTCACGCGGCTGTCTGGGTCGATTTTGATAAAGGCGTTAAAGCTGGGCTGATTGCCCTCGGCCATCGCCTTGGCTTTATCGCTTTGCGCGGCGCTGCTAACGGCGGGCATTAATCCGCAGCCGATTAACAGGCCACCGCCCACTGCCACGCCTTGCAAAAATGCACGGCGATTGAGTTGATGAGTTGAGGATTCGCTAGCGGCAGCAGCCGATGCCTGCGCCAATTTAGTGTACATATGCATCAGGCTTTCCTCCCCAGTTGCTCCGCCGCCTGGTGAATGGCCGCGCGTATGCGGTGATAGGTGGCGCAGCGGCAGAGGTTGCCCATCATGGCGTCATCAATTTGCGCATCGCTGGGCGAAGTGTTTTGCTCCAGCAGCGCCGTGGCCGACATAATTTGCCCCGACTGGCAGTAACCGCACTGAACCACATCCAGCTGGCGCCAGGCCTGCTGCACCGCTTTAAACGCGGGCGATTCACCGCCTTCAATGGTGCGCACCTCGGCATTGGCGGCCGCCGATATCGGCAGGCTGCAGGAGCGCACAGGCGCGCCATTCAGGTGAACTGTGCAGGCGCCGCAAAGCGCCATACCACAACCCAGTTTGGTGCCGGTCATCTGCAGGCTGTCGCGCAGCACCCAGAGCAGCGGCGTGTCCGGGTCGACATCGACTTTGTGTAGCTGACCGTTAATCTTGAGCGAAATCATAGCGGGACTCCTGTAACAGACGGGCCAAATCAGCCGGGGTATCAACATCAAATTCTGCGGCCGCCAGGGGCAGGCTCAGCAGTGCATCCGCGTGCGCGGCAAACAGCGCTTTAGCGCCTCTATCACCGCGCAGGGCAAGCAATTGGGTTTTCAATTCCGCGGGGAAAATCGCCGGCACACTTAAGGTGTCGCCAAAGCGCGAGCAGACAATGTTGTGCGGATTGTTTTGCCAGAGTTGTTGCAGCCGCGTTAAATCCTCAGCGGTCACCAAAGGCATATCCGCCAGCAATACCATAAGCGCGTTAGCGGCAGGTAATTGTGATACCGCAAAGGCGAGGC
>CBIMZH010000719.1:0-1802 GCA_966248255.1 uncultured Cellvibrio sp. | reverse complement strand
GCACCACATCGTCCAGCAACAAAATCCAATGCCATCTGATGTTCGGCAGCAGAAAAGTCGGCCAGGGCGTCAGCCACCATAAACGCCTGAATGTCGCGCATAAATGCATCCAGCGCCGTGGTCATGCAACCAATATGGGCGTACACACCACCGATAATTAATTGGTCACGCCCCCAGCTTTTCATCAAATCTTGCAAAGGCGAACGTTGAAAGGCGCTGTAGCGCCACTTCACCAAAACCTGATCCTGATCATCAGGGGCCAGTGGTGCCACTATGGCGCGTAGCGCTGGATCGGCGGTGGTTAGGCCCGGCCCCCACATATCGTTTAACAGCGCACGTTGCTCGGTGCTCTGCTCGGTCGGCTGCGCTGTGTAAACTACAGGAATTGCATGTGCTTTAGCCCAGCGACGTAGCGCCACCAGATTATCCAACAAAGTTTGAATCAAGGGGTTTTGGTCGCCATAAAAACGCACAAAATAATCCTGCATATCGTGAATTAGCAGCACTGAGCGACTGCTATCCACCTGCCAATTCACGCGATTAACGGGTAATTCTTTAGGCAGTGAATAATCCGCTATTGAAGGTATGGCCATAACAATTTCCTTTCTGATTTTTTTGCCCTGTAAATGAAAAAATGAATTGCTCTCGACAAATAAATGACTTAAATAAAGTTGGGTTCCGGATAGATTTCCGCCAGCTGTCGACGCAATGCAGGCTTATTAATTTTTCCAACCGGCGTTAAGGGCAAGTCGGTATAAAATTGAAAACGATCGGGAATCTTGTAATCCGCCAGCCCCAGGGCTCGCAAAAACTGACGCAATTGTGAAGGGCGCAACTCAATATCATTTACCACCAGACAGGCGCAGGATTTTTCGCCCAAAGCCTCATCAGCTATGGCGACCAGTGCAGCCTGAGTGATGGCTGAATGGGTCAGCAATAGATTTTCAATTTCCTCGGCGGCAATTTTTTCGCCACCGCGGTTTATCTGATCCTTAACGCGCCCTACTACACGCAAATTGCCTGTGCTGTCCTGCACAACCAAATCGCCTGAACAGTAAAAGCCCTGACTATCAAATACTCGTGCGTTTTGCTCTGGGGCTTGAAAATAACCGCGAAAGGTATAGGGGCCACGGGTGTAGAGCAGCCCTGGCTCGCCGAGTACTACAGGCTGCCCCTCTGCAGTGAGCAGACGCACTTCGTCTGCCTCGCTCATGGGGCGCCCTTGGGTGGTATAAATAATCTCGTCGGGGTCATCCAGGCGAGTGTAATTGACTAACCCTTCGGCCATGCCAAACACCTGTTGCAATTGACAACCAAGCTCGGCTTTCACCCGCCGCGCTTGTGCTTCTGCAAAGTTGGCTCCACCCACTTGTAACAGTTGTAAACTTGCCAGCTGTTGTCGTGTTTGTTGTGGGTTGCGTTCGGCAGCCACCAACCATAATGCGACGGCCGAGGGTACTAGCGCCGTCATATTCACCTGGTAGCGCTCAATAAGTGCGAAGGATGCTATAGCTTCGGGCGAGCGCCCGAGCAGGACACAGCCTCCGGCATAAAACACACCCAAAGCACCGGGTGAACTGAGCGGAAAGTTGTGTGCTGCAGGTAATACGCAGAGGTAGCGAGTAGCGGGGTTTAACTGGCAAATTTCGGCGCTGCGTTTAACGCTGTAGTAATAATCGGTATGGGTGCGCGGAATTAATTTTGGCGTACCTGTGCTACCACCAGAAAGCTGAAAAAAAGCTACGGACTCAGCACCAGTTGACGGCATTGGCGCGGACAATTCACCCTCGCCACTCTGTTCA
>CBIMZH010000718.1:0-1803 GCA_966248255.1 uncultured Cellvibrio sp. | reverse complement strand
TCATCCTGACCGTTTAAAAGTGTTTAATCCTGAGTTGTGCCTGGGTAATTTTGCGGACCTTCTTCAGTGGGGCGGATTAAAGCGCTAAACCACTAACCCTGCAGAGGGTCTATTCCTTCTTTATTAAGCATACGGATAAGCGCTATCAGGGGTAGGCCAACCAGGGTATTGGGGTCTTCACCTTCCAGTGCATCAAACAGGCTGATACCCAATCCTTCTGACTTAAAACTTCCAGCACAATCGTAGGGCGTTTCGCGCAAGAGATAGTTGTGGATCTGCCGGTCGCTCAGTTCCCTAAATTTTACCCGGTAGGTTTCAACAGAGCTGTGGCTGCGTGAGGTCTCGGGATTGTATAGGCAGAGCCCGGTGAGGAATTCGATGCATTGTCCACGGCATAGTTGTAGTTGGGTAAAAGCATTTTCAAAATTACCGGGTTTACCGAGGATCTGGTCCTGGAAACTGGCCACCTGGTCCGAGCCTATGATCAGGTAGTCCGGGTAATCTGCAGCTAACTTCCTGGCTTTCGCTTCGGCCAGGCGTTTGACCAAATTGGTTGGTGATTCTCCCGCGCGGCGGGACTCGTCAATATCCGGTGCGCAACTACTGAAATCCAGCCCGAGTTTCCCAAGGAGTGCCTGGCGATAGGGGGAGCTTGAGGCTAGTAAGAGTTTTTTCATAAGGACTTTTCTGTTTGTAGTTATGGGGTCTATCTGCGACCACCAGCGGCGCTCATCGGGAATGCCTGCCGGGGGTAATCCCAGATAAAGTGGATATTTTAGGAGTAAACCACTAAATAGCGCTATTTCCGCCAGTTTTTCTTTGACAGATCAAGGGCATATCCCTATTATTGCGCGCTTATGTTAAAGACCCCATCCCACAAGCCATTTCCACGCCAGGGTGATCCCCGTAAATTCGCTCAACAGGGCGTTACGTTGGAGGGTTTTTTACCGGTTGCCGAGCTTCCCCGTCTGGTGGCAGCGATAGAGGCATCATCCGGTGAGATCGCTGTGGAATTGGCCTTCAGTATTAATGAAGAAGGGAAACGGGTAGTCACGGGGAATGCGCGGGGAGATGTATCGCTGGTATGCCAGCGTTGTCTCGAACCAGTGTCAGTCCCTGTAGAATGCGATATTTCACTGGCTATTGTGTGGGATGAAGAGGCTGCTAAAGCGCTGCCAGACTATCTCGACCCCTGGATAACCGGAGAAGGTGTAGCTGACTTCTACGAGATGATCGAAGAAGAATTGTTATTGAATCTGCCAGCTGTTGCGTACCACTTCGAGCCTTGTATAGATACACGGCTTTATTCCAGTGGCCAGCCGGTAGAAGTGAAAGAAACGAAAAACCCATTTAAAGTGCTGGAGCAACTTAAGAGCTCGCCGAAATCCTGAGGCGCCTCGGTTCCAGTGTATGTGTCAATAGGAGCAAACCATGGCTGTTCAACAAAACAAAAAATCCCGTTCCAAGCGCGATATGCGTCGCTCTCATGATGCACTGACTGGCCCAACCCTGTCAGTGGATGCAACCAGCGGCGAGAAGCATGTACGTCATCACGTTACTGCAGACGGTTTTTACCGTGGCCGTAAAGTGATCGACAAAGGCAGCGACGAGTAATTCGGCTGCACGACGAGTCACACTTGTCGACACAGATACGTATAGCGGTTGACGCTATGAGCGGGGACTTAGGTCCCCGCGTTGCTATTTCTGCAGCACAAAAATTTCTTGAGCTTTATCCTGATGTAACGCTGTTGCTGGTCGGCGACCAGGCAATACTCCAGCAAGCCCTCACAGATACCAATGCAC
>CBIMZH010000717.1:0-1805 GCA_966248255.1 uncultured Cellvibrio sp. | reverse complement strand
TTTTGGAGACAAAATGATTGCGGGTCTCGGCATTGGTGTATTCAAATTCCGCCGCCGTTAACTTGGTAATCCGATAGGCATCATAGTTGTAGGGATCGTAATCCGCCGGAACGAACTTGCCGTTTTTTAGCCAGCCTTTAAAAATGGTGAAGATAATATCGCCGCTAACCCCCCACTCCCCCATCTCCCATTGATCCTTAATTTCACCACTGGCAGATTTAATACGGAAGTGAATTACGTAGCTGCCATCATCGCGGCGCTCAATCAGCGTTTGTCGCAGGCCGCCCTCGGTGGTTGGCTGAACGCCATACCAGCGTCCCAGTAGCAGCGCATAGCGCATTTCGCGCGACAGGTTTTCACCTGGCTTGCTGACGCTAATAATTGGCGCAGCCGGAACCTGTACCTCGCCACTTTTAGCCAGATTGCTCATGGCCAAACCGGCCAGCGATACAACCAATATCAACACAAACTGCATTTTATTTTTATTCACAAGTTAAGGCCACCTAGTTAGATAAACATTTAATTCCTTGCACTGAATTGCCAAGGCTAACGCAATATTAAAACTCTGCAACAATCGGGCTTACCAATGCATAAGCAGTCAAATCAGTCCCCTCAAGAGCACAAACTTTTTGCACCGAATCACGCTGGGCCATAAAGCGTAAATGTGCGCCCAGATGAGGTAGCGATAAGGGCGCAACAGAGAAGTCATCTGCCCAGTGGCAGAGCATAAACAATATAAAATCACAGGCACTTGGTTGGTCACCCAATAAATAACGCCGGCCCTTTAACTGCTCGTCAATATGGCGCAGCATAGAAATTATACGCTGTTCTTGGGCCACCTTGATTTCGGCTAGATTGGCAGAAGATTGCGTATGGCGCTCCGGGTAAAAGTACACCATTAATTCCGGCTGCAAACTGGCATTTAAATAAAATAGCCACTGATAAAATTTTGCTCGCTCAAGCGTAGCTGCCGGGGGGATCAAACCATATTGCGGATGCTGCTCACAGAGGAATAAACAAATAGCCGCACTTTCGTAAATAGCCTGTCCATTCACCACCAAAGTAGGAATTCTCCCTGTGGGATTAAGCTTTAAATATTCGGGCGCCTTTTGCGCCTGAGATTTTCTATCTACCAGAATTAACTCATAGTCCAACGCCATTTCCGCCAACAGCATATGCGGCGCCCAACTGGCATTGCGCGGGTAATAAAATAACTTGTACAACTTAATTAATCTCCTTGCCGTTAAAGTAACGAACAGGCACGTCAGCTATTCGCTCATCCTGACTCATATGAAAGTTAATGGCTATGCATGGGTTATCCAAGCCTTTTACCCTGCGATAGTGAGTCACACAGCCACAGCCTGTGCAGCGCACAAACTCCAGCAGCTTATCACCCCAGATATAAAAATCTTCACCTTTCTCCCCCACCTGGATGCTCACCTGCTCCGGCGAGTAATAACCCCAAAGCGCCTGGTAGCGGCTACAGAGAGAGCAGTTGTAAATAATAACTTGTGCGGGCAGGTCTGCTTCCAGCTGAATATTGCCGCAGTGGCAGCTAACTTTCATAAAATTCACTCCAGTGAGTTTTACCAAGTTTAATAAGCTAAACCGCAAGCCAGCAAACCCCACCCTAGCCCTCCCCTTAACCAAGGGGAGGGAATTGGCACTGCGCACACAGCGGGTTACAAGTGCACGCCAGTTGCCAAACCTCGGCTCAGCGCCCGCGCAATAACGCCAAACCCACGCTTTATGAACTAGCACCACTTTAGTGGACACTTTTTTAAGCACAGAGTCTTTCATAGTTT
>CBIMZH010000716.1:0-1811 GCA_966248255.1 uncultured Cellvibrio sp. | reverse complement strand
CGAAGGAAGGTTGCCTTGGCACCAAGCAGACGGACAGTCAGATAGTCAGTCAACACAGCCCAAAGGCCAATCCAGGCGTGAGATATAAAGGAAAGAAGAGTTACCAAGCTAAAAACACGCATCCACAACTGGCCATAAAGCGACTGCCATTGCTCGTAACTTAAATCGGGATTACACAACAGATAAGCCACGATAAACACAACATAGGCCGCCATCACAGAGCCGCCTACGCGCTGGATCAACCAGTCATAAAGGCCGCTGCGACCAAAACTTGTAATTGAAGTTACCATACCCAAACTCCCGCCAATACGATCAATACAGCTGCGATTACCACAACCAGCTTGGCGCCCAACTGGCCACCTTCCAGGGTTTCACCTACGCCGAAGTCCATAATCAAATGACGCACACCCGCCACCATGTGGTAGGCCAGCGCAGCCAATACCACCCAAAGCACCAGCTTACAGGCAGGGGATGTGGCTACAGATTTGATTTGATCGAAACCTTCCGGAGAGGAAAGACTGGTACCAAGCATCCACAGGAGAACAGCAACCCCTGCGAAGAGAAATACGCCGGAAACGCGATGAAGAATGGAAACGTAGGCGGTAATAGGAAGTTTGATTGTTGCAATATCGAGGTTGACAGGTCTATTTTTTTTCACGGTTGAGAGCACCCTTAGCCCATGGGCAAACATGGATTTCAGCTATTGCAACCCTTCTAAGATGCTTAAACCGCACACAACAGAGAGGCTGCATCCTGCAAGTCGCGCAGCATTATAGAGATTGAACCCCAGAAACACAAACAAATTGCCGCACCAAAATAGCCACTTCAAGCCGCCCCACCAGGCCTGAAAGCAAGCCTTGGCGACTTCGCCTAAAAATACTCCAAGCCCATGATTTTATTGAAGGATTAAGCCGTTTTTGGCACCCTTTTGGATCACATAACCAGCAGTGAGCACCATTTATAAGCAAGCCCAGCGCAGGCAACGAACCAGAAGCGCACCAGAGACAGGCAAAGCCGCAGTAATCGCAAAAAAAGAACGTACAAAACGCCATTTAGCCCTCCAAAAACTTTCGCCTTGTCGATTAACTCATCTATAATGCCGCACGCATTTGCGGGGCCAGCACCTACAAGCGCCGGCAACTCACTGGATCTATCTGAACTGATAACATCCAGACCATAATAAGTAGCGACCACAAACGGCTACACGAGTAGTAGATTCGATGAGTAGGGCGAAACATGCTCAACTCTCGCTTTATTTAGTCCCAATCTGTAAGCATAGGAGTCAGTAATGACTGACAAGAAAGCACATATCAAGATTGATGGTATTGACGCAGCGATTGAACTTCCGATCTATCCCAGCACCATCGGCCCAGACGTTATAGACGTCACCAGCATTACCAAGAATGGCTTCTTCACGTTTGACCCGGGCTTTATGTCCACCGCCTCATGCGAATCTCAAATTACGTTTATTGATGGCGATGAGGGTATTCTCCTCCACCGTGGTTACCCGATCGAACAACTGGCTGTCTCCTCTGATTACCTCGAAACCTGCTTCCTCCTTCTCAACGGCGAACTCCCCTCCCCCGAGCAAAAAGCCGAATTTACCGCCGAGATCAAAAAGCACTCTGTTGTTGATGCCTCAGTTGCCAACATAGTTAAAAGCTTCAAGCGCGAATCTCACCCAATGGCCATACTCTGCAGCGCTGTAGCTGCCCTGGCTGCGGTTTATAACGATGAAATCGACATTACCGATGCCGAAAGCCGCAAGGTTACCGCCTACCGCCTGATTGGCCAGATGGCCACCCTGTCGG
>CBIMZH010000715.1:0-1813 GCA_966248255.1 uncultured Cellvibrio sp. | reverse complement strand
AAGACGGACAGTTGATTGCAGCTATTGAAGAAGAACGCTTAACGCGCAATAAGCACACTTGGGCATTTCCGGTTAACGCAATTGAGCGCTGCCTGAAAATGGCGGGGCTTAATTACGCCGATATAGATCAGGTCGCCGTCTCTATAGATCCCCGCCTGCACATGGGCAAAAAGATTCTCTACGGTTTAAAAAACATTACCAACGTCAAGACCTTTGCTCGTCACGAGCTGATTGGTAGCATCAATGGTATGCGCCGTCTTTATGCTTGGTTTAACCGCGCTTTCGCCAATATGGATAAGCCTAAATTACACCTGGTGCCTCATCACAACGCACATGTCATAGGTTCATTTTACGTATCCCCCTATCCCTCAGCGGCTTTGCTTTCAGTAGACGGGTCGGGCGAGTGGGCCACAACCTTTATGGGCAGAGGCAATGCCGACCGCAGTATAGATTGCTTCCGCCAGGACTTTTTCCCCAATTCACTGGGTTCGGTGTACGAGGCAGTGACTCAATTTTGTGGCTTCCAGGCCAATTATGATGAAGGAAAAACTATGGGCCTGGCGCCATTCGGCGAAATGGTTCCCAGCCTGCAAGAAAAGGTAAACAAGCTTTTTTGGGTTAATGACGACATGTCTATTGGTATTGACCAGGAATATTTTGGCTACCAATTTTGGGGCCGCGACCGCTGCAGCCAAAAATTTTATACCGAATTTGGCCAGGCGCGCGCGCCAGATAAAAATGCCAAATTTGAAGATCGCCACCACAATTTAGCCTGGGCATTTCAACACAACCTGGAAGAGTGCCTGTTAAAAATTGCGCGCAAACTGCGCGAGCAAACACAAGAGGACTATTTGGTTATCTCTGGCGGGGTTTCCCTAAACAGTGTTGCCAATGGCCGCATAGTGCGCGAATCTGGATTTAAAGACATCTATGTAATGCCTGCCGCCGGGGACAATGGCACGGCCATAGGTGCTGCATTTTATATTTGGAACTCGCCCGCGATACTGAATCAACCCAGAACCTTTGAGCACCTGAACCCCTACATAGGCACCAGCTACAGCAATGAGCAAATCGAAGCCATTCTGAAGGAATCCAAATTAAGCTATGTGTTCCATGAAAACATAGAAGAAGTGGCCGCCGAAGAGTTAACCAAGGGTAAATTTATTGGCTGGTTTCAAGGCGCAATGGAAATAGGCCCAAGAGCCCTGGGCAATCGCAGTATTCTTGCCGATCCAACCATTGCCGGCGCCAAAGATAAATTAAACGCCGAAGTTAAACACCGCGAGGCCTATCGTCCTTTTGCGCCCTCAGCTTGTATTGACGATGTGCCAAGTTTCTTTGAAAGCAATGTTGCCGATCCTTTTATGCTTAAAGTGTGCGATGTACTGCCGGAATATCGCGACAAATTACCCGCCATCACCCATGTGGATGGCACCGCCCGTCTGCAAACAGTTCATCAGGAAACCAATCCTCGCTATTACAAACTTATAAAGGAAATGGCAAAGCGCAATGGCTACCCGGTGGTTCTGAATACCAGCTTTAATATCATGGGCGAGCCTATAGTTGAATCTGTACATCATGCTCTGCGCTGTTTTTTCACCACTGGCCTGGATGTACTGGTACTGGGCAACTTTGTGATACGTAAATAATTCCATCGCAACAGGGCTCGATTACTCGAGCCCATTGCCGCTAATCAATCCTTATTTATAAGCATCCACTCGCGCCCCGGCTGGTCGGCAACAAAGGTTTCCACTGCGCCGCGATCCTGCAGGGTGACAAATACCCGCTTGCCGTCCTCACCACCAAAGGCGAC
>CBIMZH010000714.1:0-1815 GCA_966248255.1 uncultured Cellvibrio sp. | reverse complement strand
AAAGTGATGACCAGGGCGCGCCAGCTTTGGTGTTTGCCACCGCCTCAGGTAAAGCGCAGTTTCACGCGCGCCCCCATGTGGATGCCCAGGAAATGCCCGATGCGGAATTCCCTATGGTGCTCAACACCGGGCGAGTGCAACACCAGTGGCACACGCTGACCAAAACCGGAAAAATCGCCACGCTCAATAAACTCAACCCTGGCACCTTTGTGGAAATAAATCCGCAGGACGCCACTGAACTGGGGATTAAAAACAAAGACAAGGTAGAGATTCGCTCGCGTCGCGGCTACGCCATTCTGCCGGCGGTAGTGACCGACAGAGTACTGCCTGGCTGCTGCTTTGCGCCCATTCACTGGAATGATGTCTACGGCGATAACCTCTGCATTAACGCCGTCACCAGCGACAAAATCGATGCGATTTCACAGCAGCCGGAATTAAAAGTTGCCGCAGTGGCGCTTAAGCGAGTGGCGACTATTGATGCTGATGAGCGCGATGAAATAACTGAACAAGCAGTCCCGAGCAAAGCGGGCGGCCGCATGGTATTTGCCGCGCCCTCGGAGGAAACCACTATGACGTTGATCGCGCAATTAGCCGATACCCTGGGGGTGGCCCAGGTGGCGCCGCCGGAGTTGAGCAGTGCCGAGCGCTCCTATTTGGGCGGCTTTATTAGCGGCCTGCAAACCACCGCTAAACAACTCGATGCGATTCCAGTATTGCCACAGGATGCACCTGTTGCGGAATTAAAACGCGATTGGATTAACGGCCTGCTCGCCGGTATGTTTAGTCGCGTATTGCCAGCGGATTTGCAGTCGGGCGAAGCCAGGCCGCAGCTTACCCTGATTTGGGCCTCGCAAACTGGTAATGCCGAAACTCTGGCCCAGGGCTTTGCTGCGCAACTTGATGCACTGGGTATTCAAACCAAACTGGTGTCCATGAATGATTACTCGCTGGCGCAGCTCACCAGCGAAAAACAATTGCTGTTGGTAACCAGCACTTTTGGCGATGGTGATTCGCCAGACAATGGTGGCGACTTCTGGAATCAATTAACTGACGAGGCCGCACCGCGTTTGGAATCTTTGGAGTTTGCGCTACTTGCTCTGGGTGATTCCAACTACGAACAATTTTGCGGTCACGGCAAAAAACTGTTTGCGCGTCTTGAAGCTCTGGGGGCTAAGCCTTTAGTGCCCAGAGTGGATTGCGATACAGATTTTGACGCGCCGGCGCAGGCCTGGTTTGAGCAGCTTAAGTCGCTGTTGGCTGCTAAGCTGACAACAGCCACTGCATCCGGCAGCGGCCCAGCAAAGAGCAGTGTGCCTATGACAAGCCCCGCAGGGGATCTGGCCAGCAAGGCCGCCCCAGGCTTCAACAAAAACAACCCTTACGCCTCGCGCCTGGTGATCAACCAAAAACTCAACGCCCCAGGCTCGGCCAAAGATGTGCGCGCCTTTGGTTTTGATTTGGGCGATTCCGGCATCGAGTATCACGCGGGCGATGCTCTGGGGGTGTGGCCGCAAAACGATCCTGACTATGTATTTGAATTGGAGCAATTGCTTAAGCTCAAAGCCGATGCCCCGGTGTTAGTGGATACTCAGGAAAAGCCACTGCATATGGCGCTGCAGCAAAATTTTGAAATCTGTCGCCCCAGCATAGAAATGCTGCGCCTGATTGCCGAGCGCGGCAACACCAGCGAACTAAAAGCCATGCTGGAGGCGGAGAGTAAAAAAGACTTAAATGATTGGCTCTATGGTCGTCAGCTGGTGGATGTGCTGGCGCAGTTCCCGATTAATTGTTCCGCCGAGGAATTGCTCGCGCAGC
>CBIMZH010000713.1:0-1815 GCA_966248255.1 uncultured Cellvibrio sp. | reverse complement strand
GGGCCCTTAGTCCGCTGTTGTGCTTTTTTTGAGCTCCGGTAAATCCGGAGCTTTTTTTTGTTTGCGAATTCGCCGGGCATTATCGACAATGCCCGCCAGACAGGGCGGCACAAGCCTTGCGTAGCTATTAAAAAAGTAGCCAGTAAAAAGATAGATCCAATCGACAAACCGCTCGATTGCGGGGCTTTAAGGAATCGGTAGTTTATGACTCAAGCACTGCGTGCGGCAGCTGACCGCCTGGAACAATGGATAAGCGCCCAGGCGCTACCTCTGTGGCTGGAGCTGGGTATAGACCCGGCCACAGGCGCTAACTACGAACGCCTGGACGCCAGCGGCAAGGTGGACCTGGCAGCTAATACCCGGGTGCGGGTACAGGCGCGTCAAGCTTTCTTTTTTGCTGCGGCTTATAGTCGCGGCTGGTGCCCTCAGGGTAAGGCTGTTGCTGAGGCGATACTGGCGTTCAGCTTTCGTCAGACGGCGCACCCCAGTGCTGGCGGCGGCTTTTGTCATCTGCTTAACCCAGATTTTGTAGTTATCGACAGCAAACAGGATCTCTACGATCACGCCTTCTTTCTGCTGGCTTTTGCCTGGACCTACCGCGTCACCGGCGACCAGCAATACCTGCAGCATGCCGATCAGCTGATTGCGCATCTGGACGCCCGCTTTGGCTCGGCTGTGGGCGGCTGGATTGAAGGCGATTACGCCTACGCCTGTCGCCGCCAAAACCCCCATATGCACCTGTTTGAGGCCATGCTGGCGCTGCACGACGCCTCTGGTCAGGCCAAGTATCTGGCCCGCGCTGGCGAGCTGTTTGCGCTCTTCCAAACCCGCTTTTTTGACCCGCAGCTCGAGGTATTGTTTGAGTTCTTTGACGATGCCTGGGTGCGTCTGCCCAATACCAAGGGCGATACGGTTGAGCCCGGCCATATGATGGAGTGGGTCTGGCTGCTCGACTGGTACAGCCGTCGCACCGGCCATCCGGTGGGCAACTATACCCAGGCGCTTTATCGCAAGGGGCTGGAGATAGGCATGGCGCCCTCGGGCCTGCTCTACGACTCGGTAAAACCCAATGGCGAACTGATGGAATCAACCAAACGCTGCTGGGGCATTACCGAGCTGATTAAGGCCAGCCTGGTGCAAATCCGCGAGGGCAACGCCGCTGCTGAAGCCATAGCGGTCAAGGCGGTGGATGACCTGTTCAGCTATTACCTCTGCGCGCCTACGCCCGGTTCCTATGTGGATCAGCGCGGCGGCAATGACGAGGTGGTAGTCGACCTGGCGCCTGCCAGCAGCCTCTACCATTTGATAGTGGCGGCTATGGAGCTGCTCGATCACTTTGAACTGGCGGCCTCTGCCTAAACAAAGTATCCGCGCAATAAAAAAGCCCGCTAAAACGCGGGCTTTTTTATTGCAGTTGAATCGGCGTAATCGCCTGGGCGGCTATTTTTTTGCCGGCGCCGACCCGGTGCTTTTGCGAATAATAAACTCCGTCGGCAGTACGCACTCGCGCTGGCTCAGGGGCGAGCCTTCAATCACCTTGAGCAGCATGTCCATGGCCATTTTGCCCATCTCCTCGGCGGGCTGGGAGATGGTGGTCAGTGATGGGTCCGAGTACTTGGCGTAGGCGATATCGTCAAAGCCGGTGACCGACATGTCCTCGGGGATGCGGATGCCCTGGTTTTTCAGGGTTTGCATGGCGCCTATGGCCATTTCATCGTTCATCGAGAAGATCGCAGTGGGGCGGTTTTTCATATTGCAGAACTGAAACGCAGTATTAAGGCCGGACCACATAGTGAAGTCACCTTCGGCAATCCG
>CBIMZH010000712.1:0-1816 GCA_966248255.1 uncultured Cellvibrio sp. | reverse complement strand
GGTCCTGATTGGCTAATTTATCCAGCTGGGCCAGAGCGGACAAAGAATCGCCATTTAAGCTATAGGCGCGAGCTAAATAAGCAGAATAAGTTTTATTGTCTGGCGCCAGCTCACAAGCTATGCGCAGAGTTTCAACTTCTTTTAGGTGATTTTTAAAATCATAGGCAATACGGCTTAACAAAAAATACCCATCCGCCACACCTGGATGCTCAGCCAAGAGCGCATTCAGCTGTTGAAATGCTTGTTGGTAGCGCCCCGCGAGTATTAGCTGGCGTGAATTCTCCAATGTGGCGATGGGATCAATCATAACAACCTTAAGTCTTTAACGAGGTTTAAACGATATTTAGCGCGAAGCGCAATTGTCAGCCTTACTCAAGACAGCGCTAGCAGATGCAAATCGCGTCGGGTTGTCCCTATCCCAACTGGTTACCAAAGCGTAATATTCACCAAAGTCGGCTTCGCTCAGGTCGTGTATTTGCAGAGACTCTGTCGCTGCGCCCTCAATCTGCGCACTATCCTGTAAACACTGGGCATTGTGCATCCAACAAATGCTTTTGCTTGTAGCGCTGGAAAGCACCGACAAAAATGCTGCATCACCAATACACAGGCTACTGCTTTGCGGCGAGGTTAAAATATGACTCGTCACGTTTGGGTGTATATCGAGAAACTTATCGTAAACATACCAAACGCCACCAGAAACCTGAAGGTTATTTACCCAGCTGTCGCTTAGCTGGTTAAACCCATCCAACCAGGTGGCAAATGCCTGTTGATGCGGATGGGTGATTAACCATTCGCCCATAAAGGGAATGTCTGCAGTGTTTTCCGGGCCTTCGCTGGAAAATATTGGCGCTACCACGACTTTCTTATGGGCGCCCGCAAGGTAAGTTAATCGTTCCAGGCCGTAGTTAATTAGCCCCTCATCCGTCTGACGATAAACGTGAAGCAAGATACGGTCAACTAAATCACCCAAGACCAGGGCTTCTGCTTCGGTTATCCAGCCCACATAGATTTCAGTTTTTAGATTATTAGCCTTTGCGACTTGGTTAAAGTGCTCCAGCATAGTGACCACATTAGTAAATGCCGAGTCCCTGTCCAGCTTATTCCAAAATTCACTTTCGACATTCAAAATATCAATACGTCCTTCGAACGGCTGTGAATTATTGTAAGCGACAATTTTTTCTGCCTCCTCTGCTGCGCCCAGTGCTGCCCCCACCTGAGTAACGCCAGCGAGGCTCCGCGCGCGCGAAATGAGCGAAGCGATTTGATTTGCCTTGACTGAACCAGAGACCAAACCTTCCAGATTGTAAAAAACAAGGTAATTAAAGCCATTATTTTTTACAAACTTCAGTAAAGCCTCCTCCTCTTCCGCGCTGCCAAGAATAGGCTCGCTCCTACCATGGGCCAGGGATACATAAAGGCCGTACATAGACGCGTCTGTAGCAATACTTACCCTTGCAGCTGTCGCACTAGTTTGACTTGACTGACTAGCCGTAGCGTTTTGCGCTGATGATGCATAATCACTCGAGACACTTGCCCCAACCGAAGAGATGGCCTCACTGGTAGTACTTGAATTAGCGCTAGAGCTTGAAGATTGTGCGGAGGATATGACGCCCTCAGACCCACTGACATTACTACTGCCTTTTGTTGTATGCGCACCTCCGCCACATCCAGACAAAACTAATAAAACCAGGCTAAAGGCGACGACACTCAGTAACCACAATAAATCCCATACATAATTTCGCATAGTTGTCTCCCTACAAATTTATTGCGCTAAGGTTGTTGTGCGTCTGGCAACCCTGCCGATCCGGCTGCGCAA
>CBIMZH010000711.1:0-1820 GCA_966248255.1 uncultured Cellvibrio sp. | reverse complement strand
CGCCTTCCCCAAGCGCGCCGTCACCATTGCCCCCAACACTAAAGTTAAAATTTTACTGCAGCGAGATGCCATGGTCTCCGCCTATCCACAATTGGATGTTGCAGGTGGCGCTGGTTCAGTGCTTCGTGTTACCTATTCCGAAGCTCTCTACGATAAACAGCGTAAAAAAGCCGACCGCAATTTGATTGAAGATAGAACACTCGTTGGCCCAATGGATATGTTTACGGCAGATGGTGGCGAACGTACTTTTGAAACCCTCTGGTGGCGTACCTGGCGCTATATGGAAATAGAGGTAGAAACAAAAGATCAGCCGTTAACGCTTAAAGCTTTCCGCGCTTTTGAGACAGGTTATCCATTTAAGCAAGTGGCAAGCTTTAGTAGTGACGATACTGAACTGAATAAAATTTTCGCTATAGGTTGGCGAACCGCCAAGCTGGATGCCCATGAAACCTATATGGATACCGCTTTTTGGGAGCAGTTGCAGTACACAGGTGATACCCGTTTGCAAATGCTGATCTCCTATGTGGTGAGCGGTGATCCGCGTTTGGCGGAACAGGCGATTGATGCCTTTGCCAGTTCCAATCTTGAAGGTGGCCTTATGGATGGTGCCTATCCATCTCGCTCGCCCAATGTCATAGCCACTTTTGCGCTGCTGTGGGTGGGTATGCTAAGCGATTGGAACGAGTACCAGCCTGACCCAGCACCTGTAGTGCGCCATCTGGGGCGCATGCGCGAAGTTCTGGATTGGTTTGCACAATGGCAATTGGAGAATGGCCTTTTGGGTAAAAATCCGCAGTGGAATTTTATCGACTGGGCGGGCCAACTTGCGACAGACCGCGATAAGTTTCCGTCCTATGGCAAAAATGGCGGCAGCTGCTTGATGAGTTTGAACTGGCTGGGGGCACTGCAACAGGGTGCAACTCTGGAACAGGCCTATGGCGATGCTGCTATTGCCAGTAAATATTCGGCTCAGGCAAAAACCTTGGCTGATGCAATTAAATCCCAGTGCTGGAGTAGTGAACGCGGATTATTTGCCGACAATCCAGATCTTGATAAATACAGCCAGCACGCCAATGCCCTAGCCATTATTTACGGTCTGGTAGATAAAGCCCAGGCGCAGCAAATCCTGAGCAAAATTGTTGTACCAGGAAAGGGTATAGATGCCCCTGAAGGCATGTTTACCACCAGTTACTATTTCTCCTGGTATTTGGTGCGTGCCTATTTGGCCGCAGGTTTGAATGATCAGTATGTAAATCTGCTGCAAACCTGGCGCGAATTACTCAAGCTCAATTACACCACCTGGCCAGAGGAACGTGGCAATACCCGCTCCGACAGCCATGCCTGGAGTTCACACCCCACGCCGGATTTAGTGGAAATAGTGGCCGGCATCAAGCCCGCAGACGTTGGTTACAAATCGCTGCGCATAGAACCAGCATTGGGTAAGTTACACAAACTCGATGCCAGCGCAGCGACGCCTTTCGGCAAAGTAGCGGTCAGCTATCGAGTGAGTGGAAAGAAGCTAAAAGTAAAAATAGATAAACCAGCGCAGTTGCCAGGTGTGTTTGTTTGGCAGGGCAAGGAATATCAACTTAAAGCCAAGACGACACGTTTGACTCTGAATACGCCAGCGCTATGAAAATTCGCGTCCTATTCGCTATCGCCCTGGTCGGTTGGACTGCCCAGGGCTTTGCTCAAACGCAAAGTCAAAGCAATGGGGAACCCCCAGGTATCACTCAAAGCCAGCCAATGGCCTTGAGTGATGCACCCGCCACAGCCGTCAATACCGAAATCTGGTTTGAGCAGGGCCACAAAAAATTAGT
>CBIMZH010000710.1:0-1821 GCA_966248255.1 uncultured Cellvibrio sp. | reverse complement strand
CATCGCTGATTAACTGGATACTCAACCCCGAAGGGGCCTGGTATCGCCCCTATATTATTTGGGTGCTGGTTATAGCCATTGCTTTTGGCCTGCAGTGGCGGCGCAATCGGCTGCGCGATCTGGATTAAGATCGCCCGATACACAAGCCGCCTAACGCCCTGAATTAGAACGAGAAGAACAGCCATCACACCATGACATTTGACCTCAGCCAAGTTGCCCTGATCGGGATCTGCTACCTGCTGCTGCTATTCGGTATTGCCTATATCACCGAGCGCGGCTGGATTCCCGAAAGCGTTACCTCACACCCGGTTATCTACATTCTCTCGCTGGGGATCTTTGCCTCTGCCTGGGCGTTTTACGGGGTGATAGACCTGGCGTTCCAATATGGTTACGGCGCCCTCGCCTACTATCTGGGCACGGGTGCACTCTTTCTTTTTGCCCCTGTGGCCCTGGCCCCCTTAGCGGAGCTGGCGCGCCGCCACCAGGTGCACTCGCTTGCCGACTTATTGGTATTTCGCTATCACAGCAACGCCGTGGGCGCACTTACCACCCTGTGTATGCTCGGCGGTATTCTGCCGCTGCTGGCACTGCAAATTCAGGCGATTGCCGACACCATGCACATACTCACCGTGAGCAGTAATCCAACCCTGCCACTGGAGGGCACAGGGCTGACCTTTAAGGATGTGATGGCGCTGTGTTACTGCTCGATACTGGCGTTTTTTACCATTTCCTTTGGCGCCAACCGCGACCAGCACCGCGGCCTGATTACCGCCATGGCCTTTGAATCGCTGATCAAAGTCTGCGCCCTGACCACCGTTGGCCTGGTCGCTATATTTGGTGTGTTTGATGGCCTCGACGGCCTCGACCAATGGCTGCTGGATCACCCGGAAAACCTGGCACTGCTGCACAACCCCATACACACCGACTCAGCCCACACCCTGCTACTGGTGTTTGTCGCCACCGCAGTCACCATGCCGCACATTTTCCACATGGGCTTGGCGGAAAACCCGCTGATGCGCAACTCGCACACAGTTACCTGGGCCTTCCCGCTGTTTTTGCTGCTGCTTGCCCTGCCCATCTTCCCCATTCTCTGGGCTGGCGCCGAATTGGCTGTGCCCCTGCCGCCCCAGTATTACACCCTGGGCGTACCCATTCTGTTTGGCTCCCCGGGGCTGACCTTCCTTGCCTTTATTGGCGGACTGTCCGCCTCTACCGGCGCCATGGTGATTATTACCCTGGCACTGTCCACCATGGTGATGAACCACTGGGTGCTGCCCAGCTTCCAGCTGCGTGCGCGCCACGATCTCTACCGCCAATTGATCTGGCTGAGGCGCATGCTGATTGCCGCGGTCTTTCTCGGCGGCTATCTGTTTTACTGGCTGCTCAACAATCGTTACAGCCTGACCAATCTGGCTCTAACCGCATTTATCGAAACTCTGCAGTTTTTGCCCGCCACTTTTGCCATTGTTTTTTGGAGCAAGGGCAACAGACGCGGGCTACTGGCCGGCCTGAGCCTGGGCACTGCAGTTTGGGCTGTGGGCCTGTTAATCCCCATGCTGACCGGAATAGACACTTTCCACCTGCCGCTGCTCAACACTTACGTGCACCTGGGGCCCAACTACTGGAGTGAAATCACCCTTATTTCTCTCAGCCTTAATACTTTTTGCTTTGTCGGCATATCGCTGCTCACCCGTCAGACAGAGGAAGAGGAGTACAACGCCGACCTCTGTGCCGCCGATGAGCTCAGTCACCCGGTGCGCCTGTCGCTGGATGTGCACTCGGCAGCGGAATTTAAAGCGCGCCTGGCCAAACCCCTGGGTA
>CBIMZH010000709.1:0-1825 GCA_966248255.1 uncultured Cellvibrio sp. | reverse complement strand
GCCCTTGATTATTGTGATGTTCGGCACCGGCGATGCACCGCGCTTAACCATCACCTGTTTGATTACCTTCTTCCCGCTGGTAGTGGCTATGACTACCGGCATGCTGGAGACGCCGCCAGAGCTGATTGAACTCTCGCGTTCACTCAGAGCCGGGTTGCACAAAGAGATCAAACAAATTCGCCTGCCCTATGCCACACCCCATATTTTCAGCGGCATGAAAGTGGCTATTACCCTGGCGATTATTGGTGCGGTAGTCGCGGAGTTTGTCGCGGCGGAAAAAGGCCTGGGCTACTTTATCCAGTTTTCCACCTCCTACTTTAAAGTGCCTCAGGCATTTGCCGCGCTGATCTTTTTGTCGGCCATCAGCCTCAGCCTGTTTAAATTAGTGCAGTGGCTGCAAAAACGCTTTTTTGCCTGGAGCCTGCCCAAAGATCAGCGTAAGTAAACAAAAAGCACCAGCGCAAGTAGTAGATCGTTTTAATTCAGTTTTTTAATTCCCGGTTGTTGTACAACCGGGGTAAGTGGGAGTAGAAGCGGCAGGATTTTCCCGTGAAGTCATTCACGCGAAAACCAGGCATTGCTCCATGAGTAAGTGCGCAAGCAACTGTGCAATATGGAGACTGTCATGAGCAACACCAATTATTCACTCGATGAGTTGAAGTTTGAATCCACCCTGGGGGGCCGCGGCCTGGAAGCAGAAACCAGCCATATCCCCCTGATTGATGTTTCCGATTTTGAAAATCGCCGCGCCGAAATTACCGAGGCACTCTGGCAGGCCGCCACCCAGGTGGGCTTTTTCCAGCTGGAAAACCACGGCATAGCCCTGGGCGATATTCAAAACACCTTTAAATTATCCGAGCAGTTTTTTGCCCTGGACGCCAGCGCCAAGCAGCAGTTCCCACTTAAAGATGGCCTTAACGCCGGTTGGGAGTTTATGGCCCAGGTGCGCCCGTCTACCGGCGTTGCCGATCGCAAAGAGTCCTACCAGATCACCCTGCCGCATATGGCTGGCCTCTGGCCCAGCGATGAGCAGCTGCCAGAGTTCCACAGCAAAATGCTCGACTTTGAACGCAAGTGCTGGGCGCTGGGCATGCAAATTCTGTCCTGTTTTGCCGACCGATTAGGTTTTGCCCGCGACTTTTTTACCCAGGCACACAACCCGGCATCCGAGCACTACCAAAACACTTTGCGCCTGCTCCACTATCTGCCCATAGAGGTACCCGAAGACCTGCCCGCCAACAGCTGGCGCGCCGGTGCGCACACAGACTTTGATTGCCTGACCATGGTGTTCCAACAAGAGAATCAGGGCGGCTTGCAGGTGTGTGGCGGTAAAGATGCGCGCAATGAACTTATCTGGTACCCGGTGATCCCGCAAAACAGCATTATCACCTGCAACATTGGCGATATGCTGATGCGCTGGAGCGACGATCAACTGAAATCCACCCTGCACCGAGTGCGTATGCCGCGCCCCCACGAGGGCCAGCACTCGCGCTACAGCCTCGCGTATTTTTGTCAGGCGAATAAAGACATGATTATTCAAGGCCCGCAAAAACTCTACGAGCCCATCAGTGCGGCGGACTATTTAAAACTGCGCATTAACGCCAACTTTGGCGAAAAGAAAAAGGCCTACTAAGCCAGGTAGATTTTCATCTTCTTTCCACCTCTGGAAACATTTTGGGAGCCTTGCGGCTCCCTTTTTTGTTTCACCCAAGCGGCAAACTAGCCCAGCGAGAGATCGCTTTTAATCTTGCGTAAAAGCTCTATGGCCTGTTCAAAATCGTATTTTTCTATGGCTTTGCGCAGCGCTTGAATTTTGCTGCGATCA
>CBIMZH010000708.1:0-1832 GCA_966248255.1 uncultured Cellvibrio sp. | reverse complement strand
GGGGCGGCAACTGGGCGTGCCCACCGCCAATGTGCGCCTGCGCCGCTATCGCTCGCCGCTGCAGGGCGTGTTTGCCGTAACTGCCACTTTTGCCGATGGCAGCGCGCACCAGGGGGTGGCCAATGTCGGCTTGCGCCCAACCGTAAACAAAGATGGCACTGGCGGCACCAACAAGCCGCTGCTGGAAGTGCACCTGTTTGATTTTTCGCGCATGGTTTACGGCGAAATGATCGATGTGCAGTTTCATCAAAAACTGCGCGACGAAAAGAAATTTAACGGCCTGCCGGAGTTGCAGGCGCAGTTGCAAACGGATATTGCCCAGGCCAAAAGTTACTTTGCCAATTTGGCCAGCTAAGCCCAATTTTTAATTTTATTTTTCATATTTTTTAATTTTACTTTTTAACTTACAAGTTGACCGTGATGACTGACTACAAAGCCACGCTGAATTTGCCCACCACCGAATTCGCCATGAAGGCCAACCTCGCCCAGCGCGAGCCAGAAATGCTTAAACGCTGGCAGGCCAATGAGATTTACGGCAAGATCCGCGCCGCTCGCGCCGGACGCGAGCAATTCATCCTGCACGATGGCCCACCCTATGCGAATGGCGATATTCATATCGGCCACGCGGTTAACAAAATTCTTAAAGACATCATTGTCAAAAGCAAAACCCTGAGCGGTTTTGATGCGCCCTATGTGCCCGGCTGGGACTGTCACGGTCTGCCTATTGAGCACAATGTGGAAAAGAAACTGGGCAAGGCTGGCGATAAAGTCGACTTTAAAACTTTCCGTCAAAAATGCCGCGAATACGCCGCCAAACAAGTAGAAGGGCAAAAGGCTGACTTTATCCGCCTGGGCGTATTTGGTGATTGGGAAAATCCCTACCTCACCATGGATTACAAATTTGAAGCCGATATTATTCGTGCTCTGGGTCGCATTGCCGACAACGGCCATTTGCACCGCGGTTTTAAGCCGGTTTACTGGAGTGTTGTGGGCGGCTCGGCCCTGGCCGAAGCGGAAGTTGAGTATCAGGATAAAACCTCTTTCTCCATCGATGTGAAATTTAATTTTGTCGATCAAGCGGCAGTTGCCAGCAAAATCGATGAGCTGTCCGGCAGCGGCGATATAGCTCTGGTGATCTGGACCACCACCCCCTGGACTCTGCCTGCTAACCAGGCGGTGAGCGCCAATGCCGACGTAGATTATGTGCTGGTGCAACTGGAAGGCATGCGCCTGTTGGTGGCCGAAGCCCTGCTTAGCAATGTGCTCGGCCGCGCAAAAGCCGAGAGCCATGAGATAGTTGGTCGCTGCAAAGGCGCCGCGCTTGAAGGCCTGCTGTTGCAACATCCATTCTACGCACGTCAGGTGCCAGTGATTCTTGGCGACCACGTAACTACTGACGCCGGTACCGGCTTTGTGCACACAGCCCCAGACCACGGTGCTGACGACTTTGCGGTAGGTGTTAAGTACGGCATAGGCACGCTCAACTATATCGATGACAACGGCTACTACCGTCCCAGCGTGGAAATCTTCGCGGGCGATCACGTCTATAAAGTCGATGAAAAAGTTATCGAGCTGCTGATTGAAAAAAATGCACTGCTGGCGCAAGGCAAAATCACCCATAGCTTCCCGCACTGCTGGCGCACCAAAACCCCGCTGATTTTCCGTGCTACCCCGCAATGGTTTGTCAGCATGAGCAAAAACAACCTGCGCGATCAAGTGGCCGAAGCGGTTGAAGGTGTGCGCTGGGTGCCTGACTGGGGCCGCGCGCGTATCGATGCCATGCTCGCCAGTTCACCCGAATGGTGTATCTCCCGTCAGCGCACCTGGGGTGT